>DHRA01000059.1:0-215 GCA_002411145.1 Firmicutes bacterium UBA5324
GGGCAGCGGGCGGTGGCGCCCGGCGGCAGGGAGTACAATATTTTGCGGACTTTGAAATCACGGTCTAAGAAAATCACATCGAGGGCGTAGCGCATGCCGAACATATGAATGCTGCTGCAGGGGGTGATGAGCAAGCCTTGTCCGGCGGGGAGGGAGGCCGTGCCCAGCAGTCCCCTGAGCCTGGACCAGAAGGTGTTGGCCACCCGCAGATCCTG
>DHRA01000059.1:521-2109 GCA_002411145.1 Firmicutes bacterium UBA5324
AATCAAGTCTCCATTTATGTTATCAGCTAATTTGAGAGAAAACAACAGTCAGTTCGTGAGCAGGTGGGTCTGTGAAGTCCGTAAAAATGGACAGCCGTTGATGAAGTGGTCCGTTAAAGGTATAATAATAAGTATATGTGACGCAAGGTAATTGCGGGGGGAGGGTAACCAATGGCCGAAGAAAAAATAAAATTAACGGCTTATACAACAAGCGGTGGCTGAGCGGCGAAAATAGGGCCGGGAGCCCTTCATGCCGTGTTGGACGAAGTGCCGAAAACGATGGATCCCCGTGTGCTGGTGGGGACGGAAACGGCTGACGATGCCGGCGTCTATAGATTAGACGCCCATACGGCGCTTGTGCAGACCGTGGATTTTTTTACGCCGGTGGTAGATGATCCGTTCACCTTCGGACAAATCGCCGCGGCAAATTCTTTGAGCGATGTCTATGCGATGGGAGGCAGACCCATTACGGCCTTGAATATTGTGGGCTTTCCTTTTTGCACCTTACCGGGAGGAGTGTTGGCCCAAATCCTGGCCGGCGGGCAGTCTAAGGCCGCGGAAGCGGGTGTGGCCATCATCGGGGGACATACGATCCAGGATAAAGAGCCCAAATACGGTTTGGCCGTAACCGGCCTCATCTCCCCTGAGGCAATATACACAAATACAAAGGCCGAGGTTGGGGACTATCTCGTGCTCACGAAAGCAATCGGCACAGGGGTGGTGGCCACTGCGGAAAAAGCGGGCATGGCGTCCGCCCGGGCGCTGGCGGAAGCGGTCGCGAATATGATCATGCTCAACCGGTATGCGGCGGAGGTCATGTGCAGTGTAGGCTGTCATAGCTGTACAGATATTACCGGCTTCGGGCTTATCGGCCACACCTATGAAATGGCTGCGGGCAGTAAGGTCGCCGTCAGGCTGTATGCCGGGGAAGTCCCCTTGATTGCGGAGGCTGCGGATTACGCTTCCCTGGGTCTTGTTCCCGGGGGTGCTTATGCCAATCGCGACGCTCTGGAAGAATACGTGGCCTGGGGAAAAAATATTCCCCAGGAAATACGCGATTTGTTTTATGATCCTCAAACCTCCGGAGGCCTGTTAATTGCCGTACCTCCGGAGAAAGTGGACAAATTGCTGGTCCGGTTACAGGAAAAGGGGACTGCGGCGGCCGTCATCGGCCAGGTAGAGCCCAGGGGCGCAAAACATATTTTTGTCGTGGAGGGAAAAAGAAAATGATTGAGCGAGAACAAATAGAGGAGACGGGAGGAGTATCTGTGGGAGAGCCCGTGAAACATGTTGATGCCCGGGGATTGGCGTGCCCGCAGCCGGTTTTATGTACGAAACAGGCTTTGGATGCGCTGGAGGCCGGCAAGGTTGTAACGATCGTGGATAACGAGGCGGCAAAAGAAAACGTACTTAAGCTGGCCAAAAAGTTTGGGTGTCAGGTTAATATCACCCAAGAGGCCAAGGATTATTATATTGAAATTCAGAAAGGGGCGGTTAGCTATGCGGGGACCGATTTAAACCGGACCCTGGCGGTGGTGCCGGCCTATGATACGACCCTGTTTATCACCCGGGAAGTGCTGGGCGCAGG
>DHRA01000059.1:2268-12822 GCA_002411145.1 Firmicutes bacterium UBA5324
ATCCTGCTGCTAAACGGCGGGGTCAAGCTTGCCGTGGAGGGTTCCGCGGTATTGGACCATCTGCACACCTTGAACAGTAAAGGGGTGGAAGTCATGGCCTGCGGCACCTGCCTGGACTATTATCATCTGAAGGATAAGCTGGCGGTAGGTACGGTAACCAATATGTACAGCATCCTGGAATGGCTGAACGCCAGCGGTAAAGTGATAACTCTATGATGACCCTTTATACCTTTGTGTCTGTGCATCATATGATGCGGGCAGAAAAGTCACTAAAGGAAAAGGCCATCAATTGCGATATTATCCCCACACCGCGGGCCATCAGCACAAGCTGCGGCCTGAGTATCGTTTTATCCGCCAAGGATGCTGCTTGGGCCGCAGAAATTTTTCAGCAAAAGGACATTTTGCTTGACGGCGTATACCCGGATGCGGAAAAATACGGATATTATAAGGCGGAGGGGAAAAAAGCATGAAAAAAATATGCTACATACCCGCTGGCGTTTGCGCCCATGAGATTTTGCTTGAAATTGAGGCCGGTATTGTGAAAAGGGCCTATATTAAAGGGGGCTGCGAGGGAATCAGCGTGGGGATTGCCCGCCTCGTGGAAGGGATGACGGTCGAGGAAGTAATCAGGCGGCTGGAGGGGATTTCCTGCCAGAACGGCACCTCGTGTCCCGATCAACTGGCCCAGGCACTGAAAGACATGCGGGAAAGAGAGAAAACCCAGCATTAAACCGGAGATGAAAACGGGGTTGTAAGCTTTAATTTTGCCGGGCGGGAGAGGAAGTGCCCGGAGGAGGGGAATGATGCTTTTGGGAGAGTATATTCTGGCTCATACCTATCTGACGTCCATTGCCGGCAGTGCGCTGAAAATTGCGGCCATCCTTATTGCGACAATTGTTATCCTGCGGCTGGCCGGCGCAGTAATCGACCGGCTGTTTTTATCGGGGCGGGAGGGGAAAACCTACTACTTTGATGAAAAACGGACAAAGACGCTCATTGCCTTGCTTAAAAGTATACTGCGTTACGTGGTGTATTTTATTGCCGGGATTATGATTCTAAAAGAATTCAATATTGATACCACTTCCATTCTCGCCGGCGCCGGCATCGTCGGCCTGGCGGTCGGCGTTGGGGCGCAAAGCATGGTACGGGATCTTATAACCGGGTTTTTCATTGTCTTCGAAGACCAGTTTTCGGTGGGTGACTATATTACGACGGCGGAATTATCCGGGATTGTGGAAGAAATCGGTTTACGGGTCATCAAGCTGCGGGATCTCAATGGGGTGCTCCATATTGTTCCCAACGGCAGCATCAGCAGAGTAACCAATTTTACCAGGGGGACGATGCAAGCGGTCATTGATATACCGGTGGCCTATGGGGCCGACAAGGAAAAAGCCTGGCAGGCCGTGGAGGAAGCGGCCGGGGAGATCCGGCGGGAGACAGGTGAAATCATTGAGGGACCTAAAGTGGTGGGGTATGTGAATTTCAGTCCTTATGGCGCGATCCTGCGGGTGGTGGCCACGGTGGAGCCCCTTGAACAGATAAAGGTGGAAGCAGCGCTGCGCCACCGGATTATCCAGAAGTTTGCGGCGGCGGGCATTCCCTTTAGCACGGATATCGCTTCTGTTACGGTTACCGCGGCCGTAAAAACCGACAATGGCAAAGCAACGGACTAGGGAGGCTAGAAACAGCTAAAGAAACATTATAAAAGTATATAAAACACTATGGAATTATTATACAATCATGGATGATAATTTTAGAGGTGTTTATATGAAGTACTATGCAATAGGTGAATTCGCGAAGCTAATAGGAGTAACCCAACAAACCCTTAGAAATTGGGATAAAGTCGGTAAACTAAAACCCAGTCATATCCAGTGATATAGGGAAAAGTGGGTACAGGTATTACTCCCAACAGCAACTTCAATATTATTTAGGGCTTAAAGGCGCAAATCCAGCCATAAGAAAAGTTGTAGGTTATTGCAGAGTATCAAGTAACAAACAAAAGGACGACCTTGAGCGGCAAGTAGAAAATGTCAAAGCATATATGATCGCTAAAGGTTATTCGTTTGAGGTTGTTACTGATATAGGCAGTGGTATAAACTACAACGAAGATGATAAAGGAGTTGCTGGAGGATGATAACGGCACCGAAAGTTAGGCTTGAACCTAATAACAAGCAAACGTCTAAATTGTTCCAGAGTGCTGGCACAGCACGATGGGCATATAATTGGACACTGGCTAAACAAGAAGAAAGCCATAAAAGTGGCGGTAAGTTTATAAACGATAGAGATTTGAGAAAAGAATTAACCATCTTGAAACAAACAAAAGAATTTGAGTGGCTTAATAAGTATAGCAACAACATAACAAAACAAGCTGTAAAAGATGCCTGTGACGCGTATTATAGGTTTTTTAAAGGTTTGTCCGAAAAACCTAAATTTAAGAGCAGGAAGAAAAGTCAGCCCAGATTTTATCAAGATACCCATAAAATAAAATTTAAGGATGGCAAAGCAAGGCTTGAAAAGATAGGTTGGGTAAGGCTTTCAGAGAAAGATAGAATTCCTGAGAACGCCAAATATACTAATCCAAGAGTAACATTTAATGGTGTTCACTGGTACGTATCGGTAGGTATCGAAATACAGTCTGAGTCCGTGGAATTGACGGGCGAAAGTATTGGAATCGATGTTGGCATCAAAGATTTAGCGGTTTGTTCCAATATTGAAAAGCCATATAAAAACATCAATAAGACTAAGAAAATCAAAAGACTGGAAAAGAAGCTGAGCAGGTTCCAGCGCAAAGTATCAAACAAATATGAAAATAACAAGAAAGGAGAGAGTTACGTCAAAACAGGCAACATTATAAAGCTTGAAAAAGACATTAGAAAGTTGCACAAACGTCTTGATAATATTAGAACTGACTACAGACATAAAGTAACTACCGAAATAGCGAAAACCAAGCCATCAAGGATAGTTATGGAAAGTCTGCATGTCAGTAGGATGATGAAAAATAAGCATTTATCTAAGGCTATACAGCAACAAGGATTCTACGAATTTAGCAGGTTTATTCAGTACAAAGCGGAAAGACAAGGTACTGAATTTATAGAAGCTGATAAGTGGTATCCATCATCAAAGACCTGTTCAGTATGCGGACATGTGAAAACCAAACTGTCACTTTCTGAAAGGGAATTTAAGTGTGAATATTGTGGTGCTGTAATAGACCGGGATAAGAACGCAAGTATTAATTTATCAAGATATAGAGTATCGTAAGACACTTAACGTATTATGATGCTGTGTACCGTGAGTTACACGGGACTTTAAGCCTCTGGAGCATCACATCAAACGATAATAGGTTCGCCGAGGTCGGATGCGTTGAATGAGGAAGCAAACATAAACTTTTATAATGTTTGTAAAGTTTTATAAGTTTTGCGTAACGGTGTGCGTAATGGTACAATATCAGGTTGGTGACATTGTGAAGATGCGAAAAGCGCATCCCTGCGGCGCGGATCAGTGGCAGATCTACCGGACGGGGATGGACTTTGGCATCAAATGCCTGGGCTGCGGGCGCACGGTCATGATCCCGCGTCCCAAGTTTGAGAAAGGGGTCAAAGCGGTCGTGAAGTCTGCGGCGCCGGTGGAGCCTGATAATAAATAAAAATATGAACCGCAGAGGGCACAGAGAACGCAGAGAAAATATTATACCGTTTTATCCTCCGCGTTCTCCGCGTCTTTGCGGTTGGTTATTGTCTTTGTATTCGCCGACAGATTTTTCCTTTTCTCCGGACCTTTAAGCGAGAAATACTTGCAAAGCACGGCGGGGTCACTGTAGAATAAGAAAGAAATATTGCAGCTTGATAGCGAGGGAACGTAATCATGGAAATAGGTATTGTCGGACTGCCCAACGTCGGTAAGTCCACGCTCTTTAACGCCATAACAAAAGCCGGCGCGGAAGCGGCCAACTACCCCTTCTGTACCATTGAACCAAATGTGGGGATCGTGGCGGTGCCGGATGCGCGCCTGGATAAGCTAGTGGAAATAATCCCGCCGCAAAAGGTAACGCCGACCGTCATCCGCTTTGTCGATATCGCCGGTTTAGTGCAGGGCGCCAGCAAAGGAGAAGGCTTGGGCAATAAATTTCTTGCCCATATCCGGGAAGTGGACGCCATCGCGCAGGTGGTGCGCTGTTTTGAGGACGAAAATATTACCCACGTTGCCGGCAAGGTTAATCCGCTGAGCGATATGGAAGTAATTAATACGGAATTGGCTTTGGCCGATTTGGAAACGGTTGAACGCCGGATGGAGCGGACCAGGAAGCTGCTGAAAAGCAATGATAAAAAGGCGCAGCTGGAATTAAATACCCTGGAGAAAATTTATGCCGCTTTATCCGGAGGCAATGCCGCCCGTACCGTCGACCTGGGGGAGGACGAAAAAGTACTGGTGCGCGATCTGAATTTGTTGAGCATCAAGCCAATCCTTTATGTGGCCAATGTAGGGGAGGATGAGGTCGCCGACCCGGATAACAATCTTCTCGTGCAGCGGATCAGAGAATATGCCGCCCGGGAGCAGGCGGAAGTGATCGTGGTTTCCGCGCGGGTGGAATCCGAGATTGCCGAATTGGAGGAGGCGGAGGCCCGCGAATTTCTTGCCGATTTAGGGCTCGCCGAATCGGGGCTCCATAAATTAATCAGAGCCAGCTATCATCTCCTGGGGCTGATTACTTTCTTTACGGCCGGTGAACCGGAAGTGCGGGCCTGGACGATTACCCGGGGGACGAAGGCCCCGCAGGCGGCGGGCAAAATCCATACCGACTTTGAGCGCGGTTTTATCAGGGCGGAAGTAGTGTCCTATGAGGATTTAATCAATGCCGGGTCCTATGCGGTGGCCCGGGAACGGGGGCAGCTCCGTCTGGAAGGCAAGGACTATGTCATGCAGGACGGCGACGTCGTCCATTTCAGATTTAATGTTTAAAGGATAATTTTTTACACAAAGAAACGAAGTAAGACATTATAAAGGTCTCTTGGCTTCTTTGTGTTATATAGGCATTTTTATTGCATTATTCATTAAAACGTGCTATAATCGCGTATTAGGGACAATATTATATGTTTTCACATCCTCTGGATGTGATACCACCCTGCTCCGGCGACACCGGGGCCATAAGACCGAAGGGAGGTGCAATACATGAAGACTTACGAATTAGTGTACATTATTCAACCTGGTGAAGAAGAACTAATCAATGCAACGGTTACGAAATTTGAGAACCTCATTAAGAACAATGGTGGAGTCATCGAGAAGACTGACCGCTGGGGCAAAAAAAGACTGGCCTATGAAATCAAGGATTTCACCGAGGGCTACTATGTACTCGTAAACTTCAATGCGGAGCCGAAAACCGTTCATGAACTTGAGCGTGTTATGAAGATTACCGATGAAGTTATACGCCATCTGCTCATCGTGAAAGAATAACCTTGGGGGAGGGATACGTATGTTGAACAAAGTGATCCTCATTGGGCGCTTGACCCGGGATCCGGAGGTGCGTTATACCCAATCCGGCAAAGCGGTTACTACTTTTGACCTGGCGGTTGACCGGTCAGTTGCCAATGCGCAGGGCCAGCGCGAGACGGATTTTATTCCCATCGTTACGTGGGGCAAGCTCGCGGAAACCTGTGGCAATTACTTAAACAAAGGCCGGCTGGTCGCGGTGGACGGTCGTCTGCAAATCCGCAGCTACGAAACCCAGGATGGGCAAAAACGGCGCGTTGCGGAAGTTGTCGCCGACGGAGTTCGCTTCCTTGATCGGGGTAAAGAACCTGCCAATGCAGCCGGTGCGGGCACTGGCGCGGGCGCGGGTGCGACCGGGGACGTATTTCCCGACGATGATATTCCATTCTAAATGAGGGAGGAAACAAAGCGTGAAACGTGAAAAGGGTCGTCGGCCCAAAAAGAAGATCTGCAGCTTCTGCGTTGATAAAGTAGAATCCATTGACTATAAAGAAGTCGGTAAACTTCGCCGTTATACCACGGAACGCGGCAAAATTTTACCCCGCCGGATTTCCGGTAACTGTGCAAAACATCAACGTCAGATGACACTTGCAATTAAACGGGCGCGCGCCATTGCGCTGCTGCCTTTTACAGCAGAATAAAGAAAAAGGGAGCGCAATGCTCCCTTTTTATTACTCTTAGGATAAATTACCCTAGAAATACTGTGAAGGAAATCGGCTTACCGGGCACGAATATTATAGGCTATCTTCCGCAATACGCCGGAAGCATGCCCTTGAACATAAAGTTGCATTGTACACCAAAGAGGTGAAAAGATTTGTCCAATTCGTCCGTTGACACGAGGGCGCTTGTGGAGGGTGGCATTCTCTCCGGACTGACCGTACTGTTGACTTTACTTGCCATTTATATACCCCTGCTGTGGCTGGTCGTCCAGCTTATCCAGGCTTTGCCCGTCATGATTCTCACTGTCCGCCATGGTATAAAGCCCGGGCTTATTGCCAGTGTGGTAACGGCAATCCTCATATTTATGCTCGGGAATCCGCTTGCCGCGCTCTCCCTTTTCAGCGTGGCTCCGGCGGTCCTGGTGATGGGCTGGGGAATCAAGGAAGGGAAGAAGGCGGCGGGTTGTATTGCGCTTGGTACTTTCAGCGGTTTTCTGGCCAAATTGGCCGTGATAGCGCTCAGTATCAAGGTGTTAAAAATTAATTTTCTGCTGGAATTTGAAGAACAAATGAAAGCCGGCGTGGCCACCGCCCTTGAATTTTATAAAGCCAGCGGCATAGATGAAGCAAAATTACAGGAGCTTGTCCATAGCTCCGAACAGCTCCTGCCCGTACTTCTCATAATGATACCGGCTTTCCTTGTTGTGATCGCAGCTGCCGAGGCTTTCTTAAATTTCTGGCTGACGGCGGCATTGCTGCGTAGGCTCGGACAGGGCATTGAAGAAGGCTTGCCGCCGCTAAAATACTGGGATTTGCCGAAGTCCTTTATCTATGGGTGGATGCTCAGCCTTGCCTCCTACTGGGCGGGGGCCTACTATTTTGGCGGGCAGGCCTTGACCTACAAGTTCGGCGCCAATTGTTTCATGTTGTTTTCCAGCTTATTGTTTTTACAGGGCTTTGCCGTGTTGAGTTTTTTTCTCGTGAAGCACAATGTGCCCAGACTGCTCCGCATCCTGATCGGCATCGTGGTGTTGTTCGTTCCCTTATTGAATCTTATCATGCTTTATATTGGCGGCTTTGATATGTATGCCAATTTCCGGAAATTGCCGCGTAAGGAATAAAGTGCGACTTAATTCCGGAGGAGTTTAGAACGGCTTGGCCATCGGATAAACTCCTGGAAAGGAGGGGAATTTTCCATGGATGCTTTTAGACGCCTGATGCAAGTACACACCCAGGCGTACCTCATATTCACCCTGTTTCTGCTGGCGGTGCTGGCCTATTATAATGCGCATCTTGCCGTGGCCGCCGCCGTTGGCGCGTCGGTATTGTATTATTATTTCCATGCCGAGGCCCGGCGCCGGGATACGGCCTTTCATGATTATATCGCCGATTTATATGAGCAGGTGGACAGCGCGGCGAAAATAGCGCTGGAAAAACTGCCCATCGGCATTGCCGTGGTCGAAAAATCCGGGCTGATTCGCTGGCATAATCCGCTGTTCGGGGCGCTGCTGGGGCAGGGAGTGCATTTCGGTGAAGATTTAACCGCCCGCCTTGCTCCCTTCCCCTGGGAGGAGTTGTGGAAAGGGGAAGTGCATGTTGCTGCCGCGGAACTAAACGGCCGCCGTTACCGGGTGGAAACCTTTCTCATCTGCAAGGAATGTGAAGTGCTGGCATTGTACTTCTTCGATGTAACGGAAACGGAAGAACTGGTGGAAGAATGCCTGGGACAACGCCCGGTTATCAAGATTGTCCAAGTGGACAACTATGAGGAAGTAATGCAGGGTGTGGAAGACGTCCGGCGTTCGGAAATCGGCGCGGAGGTTAACCGGATCCTGGGGGAATGGGCCGTGGAACTGCAGGCTTATTTCAAACGGATAGAGAAGGATAAGTATTTACTGGTCGGTTCGCGAAGCGCCCTGGGCAAGCTTACGGAAGAGCGTTTCGATATTCTCGATCGTCTGCGGGCCGTCAAAGCCGGTAACAGGATGCCCATCACCCTCAGTATCGGGGTTTCAGCAGACGCTCCCACGCTGCTGGAAATGGGTCAGCGGGCCCAGGCCGGACTGGACTTGGCTTTGGGTCGCGGCGGAGATCAGGTGACCGTTAACATTAACGGGAAGCTTGAATTTTACGGCGGGAAAGCCCGGGCGGTGGAAAAGACCGGGAAAGTTAAGGCCAGAGTGGTGGCCCACGCCCTGCGGGATCTGATGAAGGACGCGAAGCAGGTCATGGTCATGGGTCATGGCGGCGAAGATTTTGACAGTTTGGGCGCGGCTGTGGGCGTGGTAAAAATGGCCCGGGAGATAGGCCAACCGGTGAAACTGGTCATCAGTCAGCCGAGCCCCGCCTTGGCCCGTTTGCAGGAACTGCTGCAGGATCATAAAGATCTGGAAGGAATTTTTATCAATCCGCTGGAAGCGGAATTTGCTGCGGATAAGGATACCCTGCTGATTGTCGTCGATACCCACCGCCCCTCCCTGGTCGCGGCGCCAAAACTGCTTTCCAGCCTGGAGCGGGTGGTCATCATCGACCATCACCGCCGGTCGGAAGAATTTATCAGCAGTCCCGTGCTTGTTTATATTGAGCCCTACGCTTCTTCCACCTGTGAACTTGTCACGGAATTGCTGCAATACTTTAAAGATCGTATCGAGCTTACCCGGACCGAAGCGACGGCGCTTTACGCGGGCATTATTGTGGACACGAAAAATTTCGCCGTGCAGTCCGGCGTGCGCACCTTTGAAGCGGCATCCTACCTGCGAAGATCCGGCGCCGATCCCAGTCTGGTGCGACACCTCTTCCGCGTCGATGTCGAAACGGCGAAAAACCGGGCGGAAATTATCCGGAATACGGAAGTGCTGTTTGGCTCGGTGGCCCTGGGTGTTTGCCATGAGCCCATCAAAAACGCGCAAATTACCGCGGCCCAATCGGCGGATGTGTTGTTAAGTCTGGAAGGTATACAGGTTTCCTTCGTGCTCTGCCCCTTGGAAGACGGAGTGATTTCGGTAAGCGCCCGCTCCAGCGGAGATATAAATGTGCAAATGCTCCTGGAAAAACTGGGCGGCGGCGGGCATCAAACCGTGGCCGGCACCCAGCTCAGCGGCGTGACTATCCAGGAGGCGCGCCAACGGATCATTGACCTGATCACGGCTTACTTTAAGGAGAGTGAAAAAAATGAAGGTAATTCTTCAGCAAGAAGTTAAAAAAGTGGGCAAAAAAGGAGACATCATTGAGGTATCGGAAGGCTACGCAAGAAACTTTCTGCTGCCTAAAGGTCTGGCATTGGAGGCCACCTCCGCCAATATAAATATGCTCAAACAGCAAAAGGCGTCGGAAGCGCTCAAACAGCAAAAACTGCTGGAGGAAGCAAAGGCCCTGGGTGAGAAGGTTAAGGGCGCAGCGGTTACCATAAAGGCGAAAATCGGCGAAGGCGGACGCATGTTCGGCTCCGTAACCGGCAAAGACGTGGCGGATGCCCTGGAAAAGCAGCATAAGCTTTCCCTGGATAAACGCAAAATTGAACTAAAAGATGCCATCAAGTCGCTGGGCGAGTACACCGTCCCGGTAAAAATCCATACGGAAGTCACCGTGGATTTGCAAGTTAAAGTTGTGCCTGAATAACAGAGAGGGGAAAAACAGTGAAAGGCTTTATCGATAAGTTTATCAGGGTCAATAAATCCGCTAATTTAGCGGAAAAACTTTCGGAAGAGGAACAATTGAGACGTCAGGTTACTTCGTTGTTCGGCTTTTTAGCAAATATCTATGGCTCTGATAAACTGGTATTGAAGGCGGGGAAACTTGAAGCACTGCAGCTGATGCGTTCCGAACACCTGTCGGAACGGGTCCTCGCCTTACAGAAGCTGGTGTTCGAGGATCCGACCATTGACCGGAAACCGGAATCCAAAGACATTCCCGTGATCATCGAAGAAATTGAGGAAGAAATCGCCGATCTCCTGGCCCGGAAATCCGTGGAGGAGAAAATCGAAAAGAAGATTGCGGAGAAGATGCAGCAAAGGCATGAGGAATATGTCAAAGAGATCAAAATGCAGGTGCTGAAAGAGGATACGGGCATCGAAAATCCCAGTACCCTGAAAAAGTATGCCCTGCTGGAAAAAATGGAAGGGAAAAAGCTGACCCGTTCGGCCATGGAAATGCTGCGTCCCGCCGCCCTGGATGAAATTGTCGGTCAGGCGCGGGCTATTCAGGCCCTGCGGGCCAAAATCGCTTCCCCCTTTCCCCAGCATATCATTCTTTACGGCCCGCCCGGCGTGGGCAAAACAACGGCCGCCCGCCTGGTTTTAGAAGAAGCAAAGAAATTAAAATACACACCCTTTGCCAAAGACGCGCCCTTCGTAGAAGTAGACGGTACTACGCTGCGCTGGGATCCGCGGGATGTTACCAATCCCTTGCTGGG
>DHRA01000059.1:13143-16036 GCA_002411145.1 Firmicutes bacterium UBA5324
CTGTTCGAGGAGGGTGCGCCCGCCGACTTCATTCTGATTGGGGCCACCACCAGGGACTGCGCGGATATTAATCCGGCCCTGCGTTCCCGGTGCGCGGAAATATATTTTGAACCCTTGACTCCCCAGGATATTCAGGAAATTGTCCGCACGGCGGCCGTCAAGCTTGGCGTGGCCCTGACCGACGGAATTCCCGAGATTATCAGTGAATATACGATCGAAGGCCGGAAAGCCATCAACATTTTGGCCGATGCTTACGGCCTGGCCCTCTTCCGGGAAAATGGCGAAGCGGAGCACTTGTACATTACGGCGGCGGATGTCTATGAAGTCGTGCAAGTCAGCCGTTTATCTCCCTATGTAACGCAGAAGGCCTCGGACGCCGAGGAGATTGGCAAGATTTTCGGCCTGGGCGTCGCCGGCTATGTGGGTTCGGTCTTGGAAATCGAAGCCGTTGCCTTCCCCGTACCGGAAAAAGGCAAGGGAAATATCCGCTTCAACGATACCGCCGGCTCGATGGCTAAGGATTCAGTGTTCAACGCGGCGGCGGTTGTCCGGAAATTAACCGGGAAAGACTTAAGCAATTACGAAATACATGTCAACGTTATCGGCGGCGGGCGGATTGACGGGCCTTCCGCGGGTACGGCCATTGTCCTGGCGATTGTCAGCGCTTTGGAACAAAGGCCCCTTCGCCAGGATGTCGCCATCACCGGGGAGATCTCCATTCAAGGCCGGGTAAAAGCGGTAGGCGGCGTATTTGAGAAAATTTACGGCGCCAAACAGGCGGGGGTAAAAACCGTAATTATTCCCCAGGAGAACGCCAAAGATGTACCCGCGGGCTTGCTCGGCGTGACTATTCATCCGGTGGATACGGTGGAGCAGGCAGCCGCCGTTTTATTGGGTACGCAGTGGGAAGAAACCAAGGTCAGCTAAGAAGATAGTTTTTGAGGAGGGACAGCCCCTTGCTGGAACGAGTACCGCCGCAAAATTTAGAAGCAGAACAATCGGTCCTGGGCTCCATGCTGATCGAGCGGGAAGCAATCGCCAAGGCCATGGAAGAATTACGGCCCGAGGATTTTTATCGGGACGCCCACCGCATGATCTATCAGTGTATGATTAGCTTATATGACCGGAACGAACCTCTGGACCTGATTACGGTGAGTGAGGACCTGCGGCAGAAGGACCAGCTGGAGAAAGTAGGCGGGTTGAGCTATTTGACAACCTTGGCCAGCATCGTGCCGACGGCAGCCAATGTATATTATTACGCCCGCATTGTGGCGGAAAAAGCGTTATTGCGCCAGCTGATTCATGCGGCGACGGAAATCGCCGCCACCGGTTACGAGGCGGCGGAGGATGTGGCGGTTATCCTGGATCAGGCGGAAAAATCCATCCTCGCCATTTCCCAGCGCACCACCAGTCAGTCCTTCGCGCCGATTAAGGGGATATTGCTTGAGACCTTTGAAAAGATAGATCAGTTATACAGTTCCAAGGGCGGCATTGTCGGTATCCCTTCCGGTTTTCGGGATCTGGACAATATGACGGCGGGTTTTCAGCCGTCGGACCTGATTCTCCTGGCGGCCCGTCCTTCCATGGGCAAGACGGCGCTTTGTCTGAACATTGCGCAGCACATCGCCATCCGGGAGAAAAAACCGGTCGCCTTTTTCAGCTTGGAAATGTCTAAGGAACAGCTGGTGCAACGGATGCTTTGCGCCGAGGCGGGGATTGACGCCCACCGTTTGCGGACCGGGGATTTACGGGACGAGGACTGGAAGCATTTGTCCCGGGGTATGGGCACCTTGTCGGAGGCGCCCATCTTCATTGACGATACTCCGGGCGTGCCGGTCATGGAGATGCGCACCAAATGCCGCCGGCTGAAAATCGAACAGGGCTTGGGCATCATCATCATTGACTATATTCAGCTTATTCAGGGAAATGGCCGCACGGAAAACCGGCAACAGGAAATTTCGGAAATTTCCCGGTCCTTAAAATCCCTGGCCCGGGAACTGAATGTGCCGGTGATTGCCCTTTCCCAGTTAAGCCGGGCCGTGGAATCACGGGCGGTGAAAAAACCCATGCTCAGTGACCTGCGGGAGTCGGGCTCCCTGGAGCAGGACGCGGATCTGGTGGCTTTTATTTACCGGGACGATTACTATAATCCGGATACGGACAAACCGAATATCACGGAAATTATGATTGCGAAACACCGCAATGGTCCTGTGGGCTCGATTGAACTGTACTTCCATAAGGAATATACCCGTTTCATCCCTCTGGACAAAGTGCATAACGACCATTGAGGGATGGGTTCAACTACATCGCGTCATGCAGGATATTCATAACATCCTCCACCGTACCCTGACGGGGATTTGTAAGTCCGGCGATATCTTTTAAAGCATTTTGGGCAAGGGTGGCAAAATCATGCTGCTGCACGCCCATTTTTTTTAAACCGGCGGGAATACCAACGTCGGCGCTGAGTTTTCGTGTCGCATCACAAATCTTTTCTACGGCTTCGGGCTTACTGCCGGCGTTCACACCCATGGCTGCGGCCAACCTTAAAATTTTCTCTTCCTGCAGGGCAACGGCATTGAATGCGAAGACGCGGGGCAGCAGTATCGCCTCATAATAGCCATGAAACTGACCGTAAAATCCGCCTAATTGGTGGCCAAGGGCGTGCGTATATCCCAACCCCGCATTGTTAAAAGCCAATCCCGCCATCACAGAAGCAAACATCATTTGTTCCCTTGCGGCCAGGTCATTGCCGTTTTCCACAATTCTTCGGAGATAACGAAGCACAAGTTTTGCCCCGGCAAGAGCCAAAGCATCGCTGATGGGCGAAGATTCTGTGGATGAATAAGCCTCGATGGTGTGTCCCAGCACATCCATCCCGGACTCAGCCGTTACT
>DHRA01000059.1:16352-22409 GCA_002411145.1 Firmicutes bacterium UBA5324
ATGGAGATGATTAAGTTGTAGTCCCGCCTGAATTCCAGTGCGGAAGGGAAACAGGCCAGTCCGTTCTCCACAAAAGAAACCGTAGGGTTTGTATGTAAAACACCGTCGAATATATCATAAAATATATACAGGTTTTTTAAAATCTTTTCGATCTGTTCAACCCAGCCCGCACTGATCAGGTTTTTATCGGTGACAATCAGCGCTTTACTAAACTTCCAGTTTAATAATTCATTTGGCAGGTCCTTTATGGCGCCAATCCCCATCAGGTGCGTTTTCGGCGCAAAAAAATTATGTGTGTTTTCCATGCTTATGACCTTACCTCCCTTAAGAACATTTGAGACCACGTATTATCTAGCATTTCCAAGTTTCCGCCTAGACTTACTATACAAACACATCATATCAATAAATAAAAAACGGTGTGCAATGTTAAGCGGGAGATAAAGCGTCGCTAAGCTCCTGGATAAGTCCGACTAAAATGCAGATGGAGTTAAAACTCCACCTGCATTAAGTCTCACTGCCTGGGAGAAGCAACATCAAGATGGAGCGGCCGCTCCGCCTTTAACCATGTATAATGGTGTTTTCCGCGGGATTGTACGCAAAAACGGCGGCGGGCCGGCAGTCAAATGCGGGAAAAACACGAATATTAAAGCGGTAAGGGGAAAAGAACATTCGGTTTTCATTGACAAATTGAGCGTGCTTTGCTATTATGGTAAAGGGAATTTTTGTGTCAAACTAGTGGTCTGTTAACCCTAAAAGTGTTAATAAAAATGACTACTAACGTCCTGGCTATAGGATCTAAAGCCTGAATAGCCGATATACGGCTGTTTGGGTTATTTTTGTCATCATTAAGAAAAAATAATAAGAGGCATCGCGCAAGCTTTATATTTGGAGGGATTATTAGTGATCAGTCGGTATACCCATCCGGAAATGGGGAGGATCTGGGAAGAGCAAAACGAATTTCAAAAACTCTTGGATGTAGAAATCTATGCCTGTGAAGCAATGGCGGAGATTGGTCAGATTCCCAAAGAAGCCGTAGAAGTTATCAAAGCAAAAGCGGCCTTTACGGTGGAGCGGATTCGCGAAATCGAGCGGGAAACAAACCATGATATTATTGCTTTTGTATCCGCGGTGGCGGAAAATGTCGGCGAAGAAGCTAAATACATACATATGGGCCTTACCTCTTCGGATGTGAAAGATACGGCGCTGGCCATAATGATGAAAGAAGCGGCGGACATTCTGCTGGCCGATCTGCATAAGCTGAAGGAGGCCATTTTTAAACGCGCGGCGGAACATAAATATACGCCGATGATTGGACGCACCCACGGCATTCACGCCGAACCCCTGACCTTCGGCCTCAAGCTGGCCCTCTGGCTGGGGGAGGTTGACCGCAATATCGCCCGCCTGGAACGGGTGAAGGAAACAATCAGCGTCGGCAAGTTGTCCGGGGCGGTGGGAACCTATGCGAATATTGATCCGCGGATCGAAGAATATGTCTGCCGGCGGGCGGGCTTAAAGCGGGCAGACCTGGCAACGCAAGTCATTCAGCGGGACCGCCACGCGGAATATCTGACGACCATGGCGATTATCGCCAGCTCCCTGGATAAATTCGCCACCGAATTACGCAATCTCCAGCGCACGGACATCCGGGAAGTTGAGGAATACTTTGCCAAAGGGCAAAAGGGTTCTTCCGCCATGCCCCATAAGCGCAATCCCATCACCAATGAGCGGATTGCCGGCTTGGCCCGGGTGGTGCGGGGCAATGCCCTTGCCGCGCTGGAAAACGTCGCGCTCTGGCATGAGCGGGATATAACCCACTCTTCCGTGGAGCGGGTAATTTTGCCGGACAGCACCATTCTTCTTGACTATATGCTGCGCAAATTGACAAATATCGTGGAGAAGCTGCTGGTTTATCCCGAGGCAATGCTGGCAAACTTGAACAAAACCGATGGCTTAATCTACTCCCAGCGCATCCTGCTGGCCATCGTCGACAAAGGCGTGGCCCGGGATACCGCGTACCGCTGGGTGCAGCGCAATGCAATGGCTAAATGGGAGCAGGGCAAGAGTTTCAAAGAAGGTATATTGAATGATCCGGATATTCGCCAGTACCTGTCCGCGGAGGAAATTACCGGTTTATTTGATTATCAGTATTTCCTCCGGCATGTAGACATGATCATGGCCAGATTCGGGTTATAAACGAGAGGGGAATAACGTATGGCATCTGTCGTAGTACTGGGCACTCAATGGGGAGACGAGGGTAAAGGAAAGATTGTAGACTTTTTGGCCGAACAAGCCGATGTGGTCGTTCGCTATCAGGGCGGCAATAACGCAGGGCATACGGTGGTCGTTGGTGATCAGGAATTTAAGCTGCACCTCATCCCTTCAGGCATTTTATATGGGCAAAAGATCTGTGTGATCGGCAACGGCGTGGTAGTTGACCCGGCGGTATTACTCAAAGAACTGGCCTATTTGCAGGATCGCGGCATAGATACCTCCGGTCTGCGGGTCAGTAACCGGGCGCATGTCATCATGCCCTACCACCGGCTGCTTGATGAAGTGGAAGAGGAAAAGCGCGGCCATAATAAAATCGGTACGACAAAACGGGGTATCGGGCCGTGTTATATGGATAAGGATGCCCGTCAGGGGATTCGGATCGTGGACCTTATGGATGAGGAGGAGTTCAGTGATAAACTCGCCTTCAACCTTGAAACCAAGAATTATCTCCTGGAACGGGTTTATGACGCCGAGGGGTTTGATTTTGAAACCGTAAAGGTTGAATATCTGGCTTATGCGGAGCAATTGCGCCAGTATGTGGCCGATACTTCCCTCATCATCAACGACGCCATAAAAGCGGGAAACAACGTGCTGTTTGAGGGGGCGCAAGCCACGCTGCTGGACATCGACCACGGGACCTATCCCTTTGTCACATCTTCGCATCCCACAGCCGGCGGCGCATGCATCGGGGCCGGGGTGGGCCCGACCAATATCGATAAAGTTATTGGCGTAGTAAAGGCCTATACCACCCGGGTCGGGGAAGGTCCTTTCCCCACAGAACTCCACGATGAAACCGGTAATCACATCCGCAACCGGGGCCACGAATTCGGTACGACCACGGGCCGTCCCCGGCGGTGCGGCTGGCTGGACGTGGCGGTGATCAAGTATTCCGCGGCCATCAGCGGCATTCACAGCTTTGCGCTGACCCGGCTGGATATCCTTGACGGTTTGGAAAAAGTGAACATATGTATCGGCTATAAATACAAAGGAGAAGAGCTCCGCGAGTTTCCGGCAAGTCTGAAGGTGCTGCAGCAATGTGAGCCCATCTATGAAACACTTGACGGCTGGACGGAAGACACCTCCAGGATCAGAAGCTATGACGCTTTACCGGCAAATGCCCGGCGTTATATAGAACGGGTCAGTGAGATAGCGGGCGTCAAGTTCTCCATCGTTTCCGTAGGTCCCAAGCGTGACCAAACTATTTTTCTCGATAAATTGTTCTAAGACCCAGGCGACAGCCGGCGTGAGCCGGCTGTTTTTTTATTGATTTTTTTTGCCCGAACAACCTTGAAAAATTAGGACTTGCGCTGCTGTTACTGAGGAGCATTGTCCCATGGCGGCAGGGACTAACCCCGTGATAGAATAAAAGAAAATAGGGCTATTCAGGGGAAACAATGAATGGTACTGGCCGGTGACGGCAAACACGCTTTGGCCGGGCGGGATACATGCGGAAATCTTCCCTTGGCGGACAGGAGTAAAGTTATGGAGGGATACGGCTTGCAGCAAGATAATATTGAAGAGATGAAAAAAGATATTATTTTATTATTGAATGAGCAGCTTCATGAGATATTCGAGCCGTTGGTGCAAACACCTGATTTCTTCAAAAAGCAGGATCAACAGCGTAATTTGAGCGGTGATTTGATCAACCAGTGGACGGGCAATATCAGAGACGAACTATATAAAGCGGAACGCCTCGAAGTCACTTTCGTGGTGGTGGGCACGATGAAGGCGGGAAAGTCCACGACCATCAATGCCGTGGTGGGCATGGAACTTTTACCTAACCGCAATCAGCCCATGACCATTGTGCCGACAATCATCAGGCATTGTCCCGGGAAAAAAGAACCGGAATTAAACTTTCCGAATCCCAAACCCTTTAATCAGCTGATTGAAAGGCTGCTGGAAAAGCTGCAGGAGATGCAAAGCCGCGGGGAATTAGCGGATTTTGCATTTTGCACGACCAGCGACGGCAAAGCGCTGATCGAAGCAATTTTATCCGGTTCATTGCGGGAAATTGCTTCGCATTATCAGGGGAATGACGGGATTTTCCGCTTTCTAACATGTGTAAACGACATTTGGCGGTTATGCGGGACGGATGAAATCGCCATCGATATCGATGATTATTTGCATCAATACCAGCATATCCAGGACCTGCCGGCCATTGAGGTGGAGTTTTTCCATTTGCGTGACCAGGATTATGAGGGGAAGTTTGCCTTAATTGACACCCCCGGTCATAATGAGGCGGGACAAACTGTCCTGAAAAATATCGTGGAAGAACAACTGGAAAAGGCGTCCGCGGTCATCGTTATCCTGGACTATACGCAGATGAATGCGGAAGCGGAGGCCGAACTGCGGAAATCCCTGGGCGGCATTGAGCATATAAACGGCAATCAATCCTTTATCTTAGTGAATAAATACGACCAAAAGGACAGGAACGGGATGGATATGGAAACCTTAAGGTCGTATGTGGCAACACAGTTGTTCGCGGGACGGGTCAATGCGGAACGCGTTTTCCCCGTTTCCGGCAAATACGCGTATTTGGCGAACAGGGCGCTGAACGAACTGTCGGTTAACGGAGCACTACCCGCTGCGGCAGACAATCTGTGGATTGATGATTTTGGCCAGCTGGCCTTTGGCACGGGCTGGGAAAGCGACATCGACGATGGGGAGGAAGTAAAAAGCAGGGCCGCCAGACTGTGGAAAAACAGCCGCTTTGAACAACCGCTGCGGGAAGTTATTCAAAACGGGCTGGAAAACGCGGCCATCGTGAGTTTAAAGTCGGCCATCGGGAAAATGGCGGCGTATGATAAACAAATCATTGAAAGTGTCCAGTTTAGGATCAATGCTTTAAATACCGATATTAAGATCATTGAAAGTCAGATTAAATCCTTGGAAGAAGATATTGAAAAAATAAAAAATGCCCGGGCAGATTTGACTGTAAGCACAAACAGAAGTATAAAAGTTTTACAGGAAAAAATCTTTAACATGGTTTATGCAAGCGACAATCTGCTCAAGAAGGAAATACAGACGTCCTTTAGCAATAAAAAAGAAGGCAACTGGCTTGAACAGCGGCTGAAAGCATGTTCGAAAGAAAAGCAGCAGGAGGTTATGTTCAACCCGGCGGATAATGTAAGTTTTACTGCCGAGGGAGAAGCGCGGGATTTTTTACGCCAGCTGAGCGAGGTGCTTATGAACGCGTTCCAATACATACAGCAAAACATCCGCGCCCATATTGACGAGGTGGTTGACAAAATATCCCTCGAAACCGCCAGCCGGCTTGAACCGTTATTGTGGACCGCCGAACAAAGACTGAATGAATCCTTTGCGGTATCCATCGAGTTTCCCAAACCGGAGCTTAAGGCGATGATTGATGTGGAAAAAATATTGGCTTCTTCCATTGAGGAAGGGTCGATAACCAGGACCAGTACGAAACTTGAACGTAAATGGTATACGCTTTGGATTCATAAACATGAACTTATTTACAACTATGAGGAGAAAGTGTTTAACATCACTACGGGGGATGTGTTAAAACAGTTCCAAAATCTTTTGAATGAGGATTCCCATGGGATCTGGGCCTCGCTGGATGAATACGTACGCTCCGAATTAACGGAGGCCATAAACACGTACTTCGCAGAGGTATTCGGTTATTTGGAAAGATTAAAGGGCGACCTTGCGGACTCCAAGAATGACCAGGAGCTGGCCACCGCGCATATCGAAAAACTGCAGGCCGCCATGAACCGGGTGATGAAGACGGCAACCTTCCATCGGGAAGATGTGCTGGCCTTCAGG
>DHRA01000059.1:22594-22828 GCA_002411145.1 Firmicutes bacterium UBA5324
CTACTCCACCTGAAGAGAATAACAGGGTAACACCCACTTCTCGAAGTGGGTGTCTGCGAAATTAGATAAATCCCAGGAATAAACTGTTGCGCAGGCTGTGGGGAAATGCTATAATATAAACCTGCCCGGATGGTTTACAGAAGGTGATGAAGGGAAAAAATGATGTTGACAAACTTCATCGCACCATGTAAAATATAATCCTGTGAGACACGATCCATTAGCTCAGTTGGTAGA
>DHRA01000002.1:0-6794 GCA_002411145.1 Firmicutes bacterium UBA5324
GGCGCCTCGGCGGCGGCAATGGAGGGCGCCAGAAGATTTAATATGATATCTCTTTTCAGTCCCTGGGCAACCGCTACAATTTGCTCCCCGCGGCCCAGCATCACCACCGTATGCCCGGACATCGCCCATAAGCAGGCAATGCGCTCCACCTTTTGCGGCGGCTGCACAACTCTGCCAGCCGCGTCGGTGATCCCCCTCTTTTCCGGCCCCTGCACGGCATCGGACTTTGTTTTTTGACCGCAGCCGCTCAGTACTAAAACCAGCATGAGCAGCCAGATGAAAAACTTTAATTTTTTCTGTTCCCCACTTGCCGCTGACTTCATATCGCCTCACCTCCCTCCTGTGACATCCCCAGCGGTACAATATATTTATAAACTTGCCCGTTAATTCCCGGATAATTGACAATGCGGGTCACCACCCCGTACACCTCTCGCAGCGTATCCGCGGTAATCACCTCCGAGGGCTCACCACAATAACACAGTGTTTTTGCATTCATCAAGGCGGCTCTGACCGGCACACCCTGATTTTTCAAATAGAATACCTGGTTGGGGAAGTGGCTGGCCATGACCACGGCAATGCCTGTTTCCCGCACAATCCGGGCGATCATCTCCAACAGTAATATTTCATGTTTGAAATCCAAATGGCTGGTGGGCTCATCCATGATCAGCAAGGGCGCCTGCTGCGCCAGGGCGCGGGCAATCATGACCAGTTGCAGTTGTCCCCCGCTGATTTGCGTATATGGCCTTTCTCTCAGCCAGGACAGGCCTAAATCGGCTAAAATATCATGTACAACTGCGTAATCGGCCTCTCCCGGCTGGGAGAACATGCCGATAAAGGGTGCCCGGCCCATCATCACGACTTCTTCGACCGTATAGGGAAAGCTTTTATGATGGTCCTGCGGCACATAAGCCAGCCTTTTGGCAATAGCGACGGACGTAAGCGTGCGCAGTTCCTCACCCTTTAGGAAAATCATCCCTGTGTGAAGTTTCTTACTGCTGATCAGGCAGTCCAATAAAGTAGTTTTGCCGCACCCGTTAGGCCCCAGCAGGCAAAAAATTTCCCCGGGCTGCACCGTAAAACTAACATCTTCAAAAATTGTATTGTCGGCATACTTAAACCCTGCCCGGCAAGCCTCGATAAGCGCCATATCTACCAATTTCTCCCTTTTGTTTTTTTGAGCAAATAGACAAAAAAAGGTCCCCCCAGCAGCGCGGTAATAATCCCCAGCGGCAATTCACTGCTGCTTGCCGATCTGGCCAGTATATCAACCACCACCATGAAAGCCGCGCCCAGCAGCATTGATACGGGCATTAAAAACCTGTTGTCATTGCCCACAAGCATCCGCCCTACATGCGGAATGATCAGTCCTACCCAGCCAACGATCCCACTGACACAAACCGCGCCCGCCGTAGCCAGGGTGGCAAAAAGGATAAGCAGTGATTTATAGAGTTTTACATTTAAGCCCAAGGCGCCGGCTTCCTTATCACCCATCGATAAGATATTGATGCGCCAGCGGAGCAAAAGAAGACCGAACATGCCAATCATCATGGGTATGCCGCCAGACAGCAGAACATCCCGCCGGGCCGCGGCCAAACTCCCCATCAGCCAAAATACAATGGTCGGCAGTTGATTATATGGATCGGCAATGAATTTCAGCGTGGACAGGAGGGCCGAAAACATGGCGGATACAATGACGCCGCCCAGGACCAGCGTGATACTGGTGGTCGTATCATATATCCGCCCGACCACATAGCTGAATATTACCGCCAGTATACCAAATACGAACGCAAAGGCATAGGTATATTCCGTGCTGTTGAAGGTGACAATCGACAGCGCCGCCCCGAAGCCCGCCCCGGCCGTAACGCCAAGGATGCCCGGGCTTACCAGCGGGTTATGGAATAAACTTTGGAAAGCTGCCCCGCTGGCCGCCAAAGCGGCCCCCACCAGCGCCCCCAATAACGCGCGGGGCAACCGGATTTCGAGAATAACCGATTGATAGGTTTGCGGCAGGGTCATAACACCGCCCGTAATCTTCACCCATAATATCTGCAAAATCAGCTCAAAAGGCACAAAAAACCGGCCTACAAACAGCGAAAGAGCGATACTGCCGGCAACCAGCAGGGCAAGCCCGGGCATTAAATACTTTTTGTTCATTATGTTGTCCTTTGTAAAAGATTTGTTTTTATGGGTAAAGAACGGGTTTGACCTCGATATGCGGAGAACCAAACCCGCCGGGGATTTTAGAATTTTCTCTTAACCGAGAAAGTGTAAGCGCGTCCGGGCATCGGGTCGTACAGGTAATTTTCATAGTACCTGTCAAACACATTTTCGATGGCGAAAGCATAGGTGTAATCGGAACCCTTCGGCTCATAGCTAAATTTAAGGTTTGTCAGCATATAGGCGCCGATTTTCTCCGCATCCGGATCGGTCTTCAAGTCTTCCACATAGCTTGAACCGACATATTGTTCATATAAGCTGGCCTTAAACGCCCCATTTTTGTAATTGACACCGATATTGCCTTTATGCCTGGAAGCCCGCCGGGTCATATCCCCGACATCCAGATAAGTATAGTTCGTAAAGAAACCGACATGCTCATTTATCTCTTGGGCCAATTCAAGTTCGAAACCCTGGGGACGCATATTGTCGGCATTCATTTTCTGCGTACCTCCGCCACGCTTTACCCCGATGATTAAACCATCCACATCTTCCCGGTAAATAGTCAGACTTGCTTTTGTTCTTTCGTCAAATCTCTTTTCCATGCCCAGTTCATAATCCCATGCCTTGGTAGGCGTCAAGTCCGGATTACCGTTTTTGCCAAACAGATCGTTCAAAGTAGGTGCCTTAAAAGCACGTGCTACATTGAGTTTCAAGGTTAGATTTTCCTCCAGGTCATAGGCCAGGCCAAATTTGGGATTGAATTGTCCGCCATAGACCGAATGGTGATCATAACGCCCGCCGAGATCCATAGTGAGTTTCTCCGCAATCCTCCAGGTATTCTGCACATAGATCGCAGATTCATGGGCCGGCGTAATGGTCAAGGTCTTCGGTGAAGCTTTTTGGTCGTAGCCTTCGGCGTCCAAGTACCGGTAATCGACACCCCATGTCAGGGCTTGTTTGTCGGAAATGGCTATGTTTTGATTGAATTGTGCGCCTGCCGTTTTTTCTTTGATTTTTTCACTTAGGCTATATGTACCAAGATATTCGGTCCATTTATTAGGATTAGTTCCGCTGGATTTGGTATCTTCCGCTATGTTTGCAGAGTTCAGCACGTTATAATAAGTCGATATTTTCGTAGTATGCACTCCGGATTTGATTTCTTTGCTCAAATCAAAGTAATAACCTTCCGCTGTGTCAAAATCATAGCTGTCATAGTCGGGACGCGCATCCAGGCCAGGTCCGCTGGGTGGAGCAATGCCCGCCGTCCCGGGATTGGTCCTGTCATACCGCATGTATCCACCGGAAAAGGTCCAGCCGGTGTCAAAATTCAGCCGCAGCGTGTAATTCTGGCCTTCATAATCGCTGTGGTCGCGAAAGCCGTCCGTATTGCCGTACTGGGACGTAAATACGTAATTTCCTTTATGGAGCTTTCCCTGCTGCAGAAGCGAGGTAGTGAAGGTCTGGAAGGAGCCGTAACTAGTCTCGAGAATCGTCCGGTCTTTATCATATTTCTTTGTAATGATATTAACCGCCCCGCCCAGAGAATTATCTCCATATAACGCCGATACCGGGCCGCGCACCACTTCAATACGTTCGATATTCGCCAGGGGGATAAGGTTCCAATCAATGCCCCCTTGGTAGCCGTTATTCGCCGGCCTTCCGTCAATGAGAAGCAACATTTTTTGTGAACTACCCCCGCCATCTATCCCCCTAATCGACACGGCATTCTTGCCGCCCAGTCCTCCCAAGCCATACAAAGCAACCCCGGGAACAGTACCTAAAAGCTCCTGTACACTGCCGGCCGGGGAATTTCTTATCATTTCCTGAGTTATGACACTTACCGTGGAGGTCACTTCCTGCTTCGATGTTTCTGTACGGTTTGCAGTTACGACAATTTCATCAAGCAGGGTATCCTGCTCTAATTCCTCAGCAAAGCCACCGGCCGGAGAAGCTATTACCAAAATAGCTAAATAATATACCATATTCCGTTTTAACACTGTTTTTTTCACCGTTTTCTGCTCCTTCCAAGTTGTATGATGAATATTGAAACCATTAGTGGATTTTTACATTCTCTATACACTCATTTATCAGCCGTTTTACAATCTATATTCACTTGTTTGTAAATTAGCAAGTTTTATGCCAATAGGCAGAACACTTGCTCTTTCGCCGCTTTCCGTCGATTTGGGTATTTGCCATTTACTATATTCTGTAACATTGTTGTCCCGCATTGGCCCATACAAGATACACTCGTGTGACACTAATGGTGTCCTGCGCAAGGTCGCGCAAAAAAAAGCACCGCGTCCTCCATGCTTTAGAGTCCACAGTGCTTATTGCTGCTTTTATTCAGTTCTCAATTTCATACAGCCGCATTTTACGATAAAGCGTATTCCGGGAAATGCCCATTTCCCGGGCAGCCATACTTACATTGCCGCCATGTTTCGTCAATAGCATGAGAATGCGCTGGCGTTCAGTCTCCTCCAGCAGCTTTCTCCGCTGTTCCCGGCCAAAGTTCACGCTTGGCGGCTGCATAGGGACGTCCGGTTGCCTTACGGTAAGCCCGGGGCTTGGAGGCGAAAAAATTTCACTGGGCAGGTGCGCCAGGGTAATGGTCTCCGATTCCGCCAGACTGACTGCCCGCTCAACCATATTTTGCAGTTCACGCACATTGCCCGGCCAGGCATATTGCTGTAAATACTGGACAACCTCCGGCTTAACCTGAAATTTACACTTCCGGTCCCGGCCCATTTTCTCCAGAAAATATTCAAAGAGCAGGACCACATCCCTCCCCCGGTTGCGCAGCGGCGGAATGGAAATAGAGATAACATTCAGCCGGTAATAGAGGTCTTGGCGAAAGGCGCCTCTCTCAACCTCTTGGAGCAAATTTTTATTGCTTGCACAGATAATTCGCACATTTACGGATATCATTTTATCGCTGCCGATACGCGTTACGGTTTTCTCCTGTAAGACCCTGAGCAAAGCAACTTGCTGTTCCAGCGGCATATCGCTGATTTCATCGAGAAACAGCGTCCCCCCCGAAGCCAACTCAAACTTCCCCGGTTTTCCCCCTCGCTTGGCGCCCGTGAAAGCCCCCTCCACATAACCAAACAACTCGCTTCCGATCAGTTCCCGGGGAATTACGCCACAGTTCAAAGCCACAAATGGCCCATTACATTGTTCACTCCGGTTATGAATTGCCTGGGCAAAAATTTCTTTCCCCGTGCCGCTTTCCCCTTGCAGCAGGATATTTGACGAGGTGGGAGCGGCCATGGAAGCCATTCTGATTGCTTTTAGGATCTCCTCACTTTCACCGATGATATCACCGAACTGGAAAGCGGCATGATAACCGCTAAACCGGTTGACGGAGCTTTGCACCTGTTTAAGCGGACGCAAAAACAATACCCCGCCGATGACATTTTCCTGTTCATCCGTTAAAGGCTCGCCGCTTGCCAAACCTTGAAACGATGTCTTGCGCGTATCTATCGTTATTTCAATATCCTCAAAGGCTTCCCTGGTTTGCAGCATTTGTCTGGCCAGAGATGCTTTGGCGCCAAATATCCGCTCCACAGGCGCACCCAGCACTTCATCCTCCGTCCGCCCGATGATTTCCATCGCCGCCGGATTCACTTGGTTTACAATGCCGTTTCCGTCTACGAAGAGCACCGCATCCGCCGTAGCAGAAAACACACTGGTCACGCGCTTGCTCAGCAGCGTCATTTCCCGGTTCACCCGCCGGATGTCCAGCCGGGCCATAACTGCTTCCGCCGCAGCCGCCACCAGGCCCAGGGTGTGCAATTGGGAGGCATAAGAAGCCCCGGACATGTCTAATACACCGATCACGCTGCCGGAATTATCAAATAGCGGGGCCGCCGCAGAGGTCAGGCAATGATACTTCTGACAGTAGTGTTCCGCGCCGGAAACCTGCATGGGGCCCTTAACGGCCAAAGCGCTGCCAATGGCATTGGTACCCGCGTCTTCTTCACGCCAGGACGCCCCCGGAAAGAAATTGTTCGTCATCGGATTATGCCAGGTATCGTCATCACCCAGCGCTTCTATTATATAACCCCTTTCGTCGGTTAAAACCACGACGAAGCCGGATCCTTGCACAAATTTGTATAACTTAGCCATAAAGGGTTTGGCGATTGTGATAAGCTCCTGCTTGTCCCTCAGCACTGCCTGCAGAGCATCTGCATCCAGTTGATGATGAGTGGCCGTGTCATAGGGGTTAACGCCGGATTGCCTGCACCGGCTCCAGGACTCGACGATTTGTTGCCGATACACTACGGTCAGGTTCTTCCCTGTAATGAACTCCTTCCAGGTAGGAAAGACATGATCTTGATACCGATTTGCAACAGGCATGACGTTCCTCCTAAATAAAGATAATAGATTTGTTTTTCGACATTCTTCCGCTTACACCTGCCAAACAGGAAAAATGTTAGCTCCTCCCAAATCCTCTGTCACATTGGCGGGAGCTTTATTTTTTACGGCGGTTTTCAAAATATGCGTCCCGCCCTCCCTAATTTCTGCCGCCAACCTTTAGACAACACATGTATTTTTTGGTATAATAACCATATATCTCATGGAAATAAATTCCTGCATACCCCGCCGGTAATGGGTTCATTTATCCGATGACTAACCCG
>DHRA01000002.1:6982-15112 GCA_002411145.1 Firmicutes bacterium UBA5324
AGGTGGGGTTTTAACCCCATCTGAATCAAGTCTCCATTTATGTGAAGGGAGGATTTACATGCGCATAATAAGCACGAGTCTGGCTATCCTTTTTACACTTTTACTGGTATCAATTTCTTCTGTGGGCTTCGCCTGGCCGCAGTATTTGGAGGGACGGCCATATTCCCTGGATCCCGGGGGTAAATATGCATATTTTATCTGGCATAACGATGATGGCTTTCATTTACGCACCACTATCTCGCTCTGGAGACATCACTTTTCCGGCATGATTAAAACAGACGGTAATTTCCGCGATATTGAGGATGATCGCATGGAGGACCGGGACAGTATTCGCGTCTCCGCCTCCAAACACACCCTTGAATTTAACTTTTTCACTTCCCGGGACCTGGATGGTATCGACTTCGAGGTAGCGGATGCCAATTGGGTAAGATTCGATCTGTATATGGACGGCCGGCCCATTAGCAGTGAACGTATCTACCTCGGCCGCCACGGTCATAATCCTCCGGATAATACTTTTAAAATCCTCAACCGTACTTACGGTGACGAATACCTTGGCAACTACAATCCGCGGGAATACAGGCGCAGTGACCACCGCAGCAATCCCGCTGACTTTGAACGGCGTCACCACGGCGATGGTCCCGACCATTTTCTTGACTAGCATGATGCCCCCCGCGGCTTGCGGGGGGCATTTCTGTTTTCTCCTTGCGAAAAATAAAAAAACCTTCCGCATACACGGAAGGTTTTTAGCAATACTAACGTTTGGAAAATTGAGAAGCTTTACGGGCTTTCTTCAAGCCGTATTTGCGGCGTTCCTTTTCCCGGGGGTCACGGGTCAAAAACCCGGCTTTCTTCAGCGCAGGACGGAATTCCACGTCGGCTCTGAGCAGTGCGCGGGCGATGCCATGGCGTACTGCGCCGGCTTGACCGGAAACACCGCCACCCTTTACTTTGGCGATTACATCATATTTATCCGCAGTCTCCGTTAAATTAAGCGGCTGCATAACGATTAATTCAAGGGTTTTCAACCCTAAGTAGTCATCCATGGGACGTTCGTTGATCACGACTTTTCCCTCACCGGGAACCAAACGAACGCGGGCTACGGCTGTCTTTCTCCGGCCGGTACCATAGTATTGGACTTGTGCCATCTATGTTCCACTCCTTTCGTATTAGCGAATGTTTAGTTCAAAAACTTCCGGTTTTTGCGCGGTGTGCGGGTGTTCCGCACCACGATACACCTTCAATTTTTTAAACATTTGGCGACCAAGCGTGTTGTGCGGCAACATGCCTTTCACTGCAACTTCAATCGCCCGTTCGGGTTTTTCGGCAAGGAGTTTTCCATAGGTCGTAAACCGTTCACCACCGGGATAGCCGGAATATTGGAAATACGTTTTGTCCGTAAGTTTGTTGCCGGTCATGGTAGCTTTCTCGGCGTTAATTACAATAACATGATCACCTGTATCGACATGAGGTGTGAAAATCGGTTTATGTTTACCGCGCAGAATTTTGGCGATCTCTACAGCCAGACGGCCAAGAGTCTTCCCTTCTGCGTCGATTATGAACCACTTACGCTCGATGTCCGCGGGATTAGCCATAAAAGACTTCATCTTTGTACCTCCTTAC
This sequence comes from Firmicutes bacterium UBA5324, assembly GCA_002411145.1. GTDB lineage: Bacteria > Bacillota > Negativicutes > UBA11029 > UBA11029 > UBA11029. The sequence continues at coordinate 8,603 of DHRA01000002.1, forward strand.
TTTGAAATTACGAGTCATTGTTTGCGTTATGAGGTCCGGGGCTACGGACTCAGTGGCAAAATCTCATAAGCTTATTCTAATAAATCATGGATGCAAAGTCAAGAGAAAAGTAGTCCTTCTCCTTCCCATAGCGAGGAAAGAGCATATTTTTCTTCAACTAAGTCAATAGAAAGGCTGAAAAAATAACTATTTGTGAAAAATATTATTTTTTTCGAAAAAACTAATTGACGGTCGCCTATTATTTATGATAATTTTAGCTGGGTATGCAATATTCAAACTATTAAAAGGAGGTTTGTCTATCGCTATAATAGCCTAGGCTACAGCCAAAAGTTATGCTTGGAAACGTTTCGTGCCATGGAGGAATAATCAACAGTATATTGGTTTGCAGCGAGTTTTTTTCAGCTATCTTACTTCAATCTTAGGGGGAGCGTAAATGTCAGAACATAACGAAATCAAGGGGGCGCTTGCTGATCCTGGTCCCCTTGGACTTACAGGTTTTGCGTTAACAACTTTTTGCCTCAGCGCAATTAACGCAGGTTTAGTTTCCAAAGATGCTCTCGGTGTTGTCATCGGCTTAGCCATCATTTATGGTGGTATCGCTCAACTGCTTGCCGGCATGTGGGAAATTAAAAAGAATAACGTTTTCGGTGCAACCGCTTTTTCTTCTTATGGCGCCTTCTGGATCGCTTGGGCCATTTTTGAACTTGGTAATATATACAAATGGTTTCATGTACCCGAACAGGGTGTTTTACTTTTCCTGGTCGCCTGGACAATCTTTACCTTTTATATGTGGCTGGGCAGTTTCGCCTTAAATAAAGCTCTCGTTGTCGTCTTTTCCGGTTTGCTCGCCACGTTCATCCTGCTGGATTTGGGCGCTGCCGGAAACCATGCCGCACATACGCTTGGCGGTTATGTCGGTCTTTTCACCGCTTTTGCCGCCTGGTACGCTTCTGCAGCGGGCATTTTGAACACCGTTTATGGCCGCGTGGTTTTGCCGGTCGGCCCGGTAAAAAAGTAAGCTTTTATTTAATCCCGGTCGTTGATTATTTTTCCGGTGCGTTTCGTTTAAGCCCGCCTGTCAAGGCGGGCTTAATTTTTTTGTTTAATATGTTACCCGGTCAAGGTATAAGCCCTGGGCCGGCGCTGTAACACCCGCCAGAGAACGTTGTTTGCTGGCCAGAATTGCTGCAATGACGTGAGGCGGATGTTTCCCTTTACCGATGTCAACCATCGTGCCCACCATATTACGGACCATATGATACAGGAACCCCGTTCCCTCCACGTGATATTCCAGCACATCGCCTGACTGCCGCCACACGGACAGATAAATGTCCCGGATCGGGTTGACCTTGGTTCCGCCCGCTGCGCAGAATGCAGAAAAATCGTGCGTACCTGTAAAATATTCCGCCGCCTGCCGCATGGCCGCAACATCAAGCTCTCCGGGCACATGCCACGCGTATAAGCGCCAAAAGGGCGATGCAAGGGGATGACGATAGATTTTATAACAATAAAGCTTTTTTTGCGCACTATAGCGCGCATGAAATTCCGCCGGCACTTCTTGCCCCTCCCGGGCCACGATATCCTCCGGTAACAGGCTGTTTAGAGCGGCAGCCAGCCTCGCGGCGGGTATGGCGCACGATGTTCGAAAACTAACCACCTGTCCATGGGCATGCACCCCGGCATCCGTCCGGCCCGAACCCACCACCTTTATCGTTTCTTTACAAAGCTTCGTCAGTGCGTTCTCGACTAATTCCTGCACGGTCAGCGCATTGGCCTGCCGTTGCCAGCCACTGTAATTTGTGCCGTCATAGGCCAGTGTAAAACGTAATGTGCGCATATCATCACCCTCTCAGGAGATATACACCCGCAACCACTCCACCGGCAATTAGCAGCGCCGCCATATCTCCCGTTCCTATTTTCATCTCCCGCATACGGGTGCGCCCCTGTCCGCCCCGGTAACAACGCGCTTCCATGGCCACGGCCAGTTCGTCGGCCCGTCGAAAGGCATTCACAAAAAGCGGCACCACAATCGGCACCAGATTTTTCAGCCTGGCGATCATGTTGCCGGAGGAAAAATCCGCCCCCCGGGAGGTTTGGGCTTTGATGATTTTATCTGTTTCCTGCAACAAAGTGGGAATAAAACGCAGAGCAATCGTCATCATGAGGGCTATCTCGTGGGCCGGTACGCCCAAGGGGCGCAAAAGAGAAAGCAACCGTTCCAGTCCATCGGTCAGGCTGATGGGCGACGTAGTCAGCGTCAACAATGAGGCCATGAAGATAAGCAGCACCAGGCGGAGAGTAACAAAAATCCCTTGCCGCAAACCCTCGAGGGTTAAAGTTAGAAACCTCCACTGCCAGATTATCGTGCCCTCCGTGAAAAAAAAATGCAGACCCAGCGTAAAGACGGCAATCCACCAAAGGGGTTTCAGGCCGCGAACCAGAAACTTCCCCGGGATCCGGGACAGTCCGGCTAAAATGATGGTATAACAGATAAGCAGGCTGCTTTCTGCCATATTCTCCATCATGAATACCGCAGCAACGAACAGGATTACACTGAGGATTTTTACCCGCGGATCCAAGTGATGGAGTACGGAGTTGCCCGGGAAATACTGGCCGATGGTCACATTTTCTGTCAACCTATCTCCCCCTTGCCCATGGCAGAATTTCCTTTACTGCCTCGTCAACCGTTAGTACGTTGGGTTTCACAGGCTTTCCTTTACCGGCTAATACCCGCATCAGTCGGCTTATGGCCGGCAGACGGATCCCGGCCTGTTCGAGCAGTTGCTGATCCTGGGCAAAGACCGCTCCGGGAGGACCATCAAAAAGAATTCCCCCTCCATGCATGACAATAATGCGCTTGGCCATCCGCACAACTTCCGCCATATTATGCGATACCAGCACCACGGTAAGCCTGCTCTCCCGGTACAGTCGCCGGATGCCTGCCAGAATCTCGTCCCGTCCGCGGGGGTCCAGGCCGGCTGTCGGTTCATCAAGAATTAAATACGGGGGCTGCAAGGCAATAACCCCGGCAATGGCCGCACGCCGCATTTGCCCGCCACTTAAAGTGAAGGGTGACCGGTCTTTGAACTCTTCATAATTTAAGCCCGCAAAACACATGCCATAACGCACCCGCGCCTCAACTTCAGCCTCGTCCGCGCCTGCATTACGCGGCCCGAAAGCAACATCGGCATAGACTGTTTCTGCAAAAAGCTGATGCTCCGGATACTGGAAGACCATGCCGACTTTCCGTCGCGTTCCTTTCGCCTCCGGCGTCTTTCCGCCAATATCCACCCCATCAATAAATATCCGGCCTTCTGTGGGTGTCAGCAAACCGTTCAAATGTTGGACAAGGGTCGACTTGCCTGAGCCGGTATGGCCAATAATCCCCACAAATTCACCCGGCATTATCTTTAGATTTATATTCTTTAAGGCCAGCCGCTCGTAGGGTGTATCCGGACTGTATTTATAAGATACGCCGGCTAACTCTAAGGACATAATGCCACCACCATTTCCTCAACGGTGAGAATATCCGGCGGCACGGGAACTCCCTCCGCCCGCAGCGCATGCGCCAAGAGCGTTATTTCCGGAACATCCAGTCCCAGGCTGCGAAGGGTATTTATCTGTTTGAATATGTGACGGGGTGAGCCGTCCAGTGATATTCTCCCCGCCTGCAGAGCAATTACCCTGTCAGCCTGCACCGCCTCATCCATAAAATGCGTAATATGCACTACGGTAATTCCTTCATTTCTATGCAGGACTTTGATGGTATCCATTACTTCTTTACGTCCTAAGGGGTCCAGCATGGCCGTAGCTTCATCCAGTACAATGTATGAGGGCCGCATGGCAATTACGCCGGCGATGGCCAAGCGCTGTTTTTGCCCGCCGGAAAGCAGATGCGGCGCTTGCTCCCGGTAGTCCCACAAATCCACGCTTTGCAAGACCTCTGCCACCCTCTCCCTGATCTGATGTGAAGGCAGACCGATGTTCTCCAGTCCAAAAGCCACGTCTTCCTCCACGATGGCGGCCACAATCTGATTGTCGGGATTTTGAAAAACCATGCCCACTTTTTGACGAATATCCCAGAGATATTTTTTCTCCTGCGTATTTAAACCATCCACCGTGACCTGCCCTTCCGAAGGCAGGAGCAAAGCGTTAAAATGCTTGGCCAGCGTAGATTTCCCGGACCCGTTGCTTCCGACAATCGCGACGAATTCTCCCTGCTTGATATTGAGTGTTAAATCATCAATTGCTCGCATCCCGCCGGAATTGCCATATTGGTATACAAGCTTCTCTACTGCAATCAAGGGATATTCCCCCCAGTTATAATTAAACCGTCAAGCGCCATGACGCCAAGCACTGGATTCTTGCCCTCACCAAAGTGTTGTGCGTCTCAGTCACAAAAGGGGGCAAAATCATTCATTTTTATGTGGAGCTTTTACCATTCTCTTTTTATATATTAGCGATAGTTTCTCATTTCCAACACAAAATTTTCTTAATCAGGTGTTACTTACCCTCTTGGCGTCTTTGCGTCTTGGCGGTTGGACAAAACCCCTATAAAACAAAAAAGGGCCTGATTGATCAATGGCTGCCGCCATTGCCGTTTGGCCCCCTAGACATAAAATTTATTTTACAAGTTCGATTATTGCCATCGGAGCAGCATCGCCTTTGCGGGGCCCCATCTTAAAAATCCGGGTGTAACCTCCTGGGCGATCACTGTACATGGGCGCAATGGTATCGAACAACTTTTTGGTCACCGACTCATCACGAATGAAAGCGGCTACCTGGCGGCGAGCGTGCAGATCGCCCCGTTTTGCCAATGTAATCATTTTTGCCACAATACCGCTAATTTCTTTTGCTTTTGCTTCCGTAGTCTCTATGCGCTCTTTGTCTAACAAAGAAGTTACGATGCTGCGGAACATCGCGTGGCGGTGGCTGCTGGTACGTCCAAGTTTTCTATATGCCATTTTCTACCCTCCTCACTCTTCGCTTGGTGCAAGACCTAATCCAAGTTCAGCTAATTTCTTCTTAACTTCCTCCAAAGATTTGCGTCCGAGATTGCGTACTTTCATCATATCTTCTTCGGTTTTATGCGTCAATTCTACAACACTGTTTATACCGGCACGTTTTAAGCAATTGTACGAACGAACAGACAAATCCAATTCTTCGATCGACATTTCCAAAACCCGTTCACCGTCGTTGTCTTCTTTTTCGACCATAATCTCTACGTCCGAAATACTTTCCGTCAAGCCGATGAACAAGGCCAAATGCTTGCTCAGAATTTTTGCCGACAAGCTAATTGCTTCATCGGGGCGGATACTCCCATCCGTCCATACATCTAATGTAAGCTTATCGTAGTCGGTAACGTTGCCCACACGGGTATCGGTAACTGCATAATTAACCCGCATAATCGGCGAAAAGATAGAATCTACCGGAATAATGCCAATCGTATGATCCGGTTTTTTATTTTTTTCAGCGGGAACATACCCACGACCTTTTTCCACCGTAATCTCCATGGAGAGATGTCCGCCCGGATTAATCGTGGCGAGCTGCAGATCGGGATTCAGAATTTCCACGTCAGCGTCATGAATAATCTCCCCCGCTGTTACTACCCTTTCCCCTTCTACGTCAACACGCAGAATTTTAGCTTCGTCCCCATACAATTTTACCGAAAGTTCTTTCAGGGTTAAAATGATATCTGTAACATCTTCCTTAACGCCCGGAATGGTAGAAAACTCGTGTAATACACCGTCAATACGCACAGAAGTAACCGCCGCCCCGGGGAGGGAGGAGAGCAGGATCCTCCGCAGGGAGTTGCCCAAAGTAATGCCGTATCCTCGTTCGAGAGGCTCAACAACAAACTTTCCATATCTGTTGTCCGCACTAAGTTCTACACATTCAATTTTCGGTTTTTCGATCTCAATCATCAAAAAATACCCTCCCTATATGTCTGTCATATCCTGATTAACGGGAGTAGAGTTCAACGATCATTTGTTCTTGGACCGGAATATCAATTTCATCCCGATGGGGATAGCGAGCCACACGGCCCGTTGTCACCGCTGCGTCCAACTCCAGCCAAGCCGGAACCGTTTTCTGACCAAGCGTCTCAATAATTTCCTTAAACTTGGGAGACTCCTTGCTTTTTTCGGCCGGAACTACTACGTCGCCAACCTTTACTAAAAAAGAAGGAATGTCCACACGTTTGCCGTTTACCAGGAAGTGACCGTGTCTTACCAATTGGCGTGCTTCTGTTCTTGAAGAAGCCATGCCCAGGCGGAAAACCACATTATCCAGTCTTCTTTCAAGCAATACCAGCAAATTTTCACCGGTTACGCCTTTTTGCCTTTCCGCTTTATCAAAATATGCCTCAAATTGTCCTTCCAGAACACCGTAAATCCGGCGGGCCTTCTGCTTTTCACGCAGCTGCATGCCGTATTCTGAAATCTTCTTATTTTTGCCTTGGCCATGCTGGCCAGGAGCAAAGGCGCGACGCTCAAAGGCACATTTATCTGT
>DHRA01000002.1:15342-18313 GCA_002411145.1 Firmicutes bacterium UBA5324
TTAATCATTGCTACTTCCAAACCGGCTGCTTGCAGGGAACGAATAGCCGCTTCCCGCCCGGCGCCAGGACCCTTAACAAAAACCTCCACGATCTTCAGGCCGTGCTCCATTGCCGCCTTGGCAGCTGTTTCCGCTGCCATTTGCGCAGCAAAGGGTGTACTTTTACGGGAACCTCTGAAGCCCAGTCCACCGGCACTCGCCCAAGAAAGCGCATTACCCTTGGTATCGGTGATCGTTACAATCGTATTATTGAAGGTGGAGCGAATGTGCGCGACACCCTGTTCCACATGTTTACGCTCTCTGCGTTTTGTTCTGACGACTTTTTTTGCCATGGTTTCTCAATCCCTCCCCTTCTACTTCTTCTTCTTCGCGCCTACGGTTCGCTTCGGACCTTTGCGGGTACGGGCATTGGTTTTACTACGCTGGCCGCGGACAGGCAAACCCATGCGATGCCGTCTGCCCCGATACGAACCAATTTCAATCAGTCGCTTAATATTAAGGGATTCTTCCCGGCGAAGGTCTCCTTCTACCCGATAATTCTTATCAATCGTTTCCCGAAGTTTGGCTACCTCTTCTTCCGTCAAATCCCGTACACGGGTGTCAGGATTAACACCGGCGGCCGCGATAATTTTTTGCGAGGTTTTTAAGCCAATACCGAAGATATATGTTAAACCAATTTCTACGCGTTTGTCACGAGGTAAGTCTACCCCTGCAATACGTGCCATCTAAAGAGCACCTCCTTACCCTTGCTTTTGTTTGTGTTTGGGATTTTCACAAATCACCATAACGTTGCCCTTACGCTTAATAACTTTGCATTTTTCACAAATAGGCTTCACCGATGGTCTTACTTTCATGGCTAATCCTCCTTCAACTACTTAAACCGGTAGGTGATACGACCCCGCTTGAGATCGTAAGGAGTCAGCTCTACCGTTACTTTATCCCCTGGTAAAATACGGATAAAATTCATACGCATTTTGCCCGATATATGTGCAAGTATTTTATGCCCATTTTCCAATTCCACTTGAAACATTGCATTGGGCAATGCCTCTAGGACTGTACCTTCGACTTCAATCACGTCGTCTTTGGCCATGCAAACCTCCTTATTCCGCTATCCCACATTGATAAAAGTCTACAGCGCTTATAGCCTGGTGAGTATTTCCGGCCCCTGAGGGGTGATGGCAATCGTATGTTCAAAGTGAGCAGACCGCTTACGATCCCGGGTCACCACTGTCCAACCGTCCGCAAGTGTCTCCACTTCGTAGGTACCGATGTTGACCATTGGCTCGATCGCCAGGGTCATGCCAGGCTTCAATTGGGGTCCACGGCTCGGGATGCCAAAATTAGGCACCTGCGGATCTTCATGCATACTTCTGCCGATGCCATGACCCACATAGTCGCGCACTACAGAAAACCCGCAGGCTTCAGCGTGGGACTGAATAGCATGAGATATATCGGTAAGGCGGTTACCAGACATTGCTTTTGCTATGCCTGCATACAGGCTCTGCTCAGTGGTATCCAGCAACCGCTGGATTTGCGCATCTATTTTTCCCACCGGCAGGGTTATGGCTGCATCTCCATTATATCCGTTAATTACCGCCCCAACGTCTATACTTACAGTATCACCAGATTTAAGTTTTCTTAGTCCCGGGATCCCGTGCACTACCTCCTCATTCACCGAGGCGCAAATGGTACCCGGGTACCCGTGATAACCCTTAAATGCGGGTTTAGCCCCCGCCTTGACAATATAGTCTTCCGCAACCTGATCCAGAAAACCTGTTGTCGCATCGGGAGAAACCGCTTTTTTTAATTCCGCCAAGGCACCTGCCACTATTTGGCCCGCGTCGCGCATATAGGCGATTTCTTTATCTGTTTTAAGGATTATCATGGATTCTCACTCGCAAGGCTTTGACAAAGGTCAAGAAACACCTTGTCGATGTGTTGTTCACCATTTATTTCCACATATAGTCCCCGCTTGCTGTAGTAGTCAATGAGGGGCTTTGTTTGCGCGTGATAGACATCAAGGCGTTTTTTAACGGTTTCCTCTTTGTCATCAGCGCGCTGATACACTTCACCCTGACATTTGTCACAGGTATTCTCACAGGCAGGCGGACTGTACTTTGAATGGTACGGCTGTCCGCACGCCTTACATACTCGCCGGCCGGCTAGTCTTTCTACCAGTTCATCATCGGATGCGCTAATGTTAACGACCCGGTCCAGCTTTATATTCATATCCGCCAGACTTTTATCCAGTGCTTCCGCCTGGATTACCGTACGCGGAAATCCGTCAAGAATAAAACCCTTTATACAATCAGGTTTCATCAGCCGCTCCTTGACAATTCCGATGGTAACCTCGTCGGGCACCAGTTTTCCGGCGTCCATGTATTCCTTTGCTTTTTTGCCCAAGTCCGTGCCTTCTTTTACGGCGGCCCGGAACATATCTCCCGTGGAGATATGCGGGACGTGTAAATGATCAATCAGTTTAGCCGCCTGGGTACCTTTACCTGCCCCCGGAGGCCCCATGAGCAGAATGTGCATCTCCTACACCCCTTTTATTTAAGGAAGCCCTGGTAGTGACGCATGAGCACCATGGATTCAATCTGTTTCATGGTATCCAGTGCCACACCGACCACAATTAACACGGCGGTACCGCCGAAATATATGCCTTGAATATTCGTTGCCCACGCAACAAACTGCGGTAAAATTGCAATCAAGGCTAAAAAAACAGCTCCGGCCAGTGTAATTCTTGTCATGATCCGATCCAGATAATCAGCGGTAGGTTTTCCCGGGCGAATACCGGGAATAAATCCGCCGTACTTTTTCATGTTATCGGCCATGTCGTTGATGTTCAAAGAAACCGCTGTATAAAAATAGGTAAAGAATATGATCAACAAAACATAGAGGATTGAGTTTAGGGCCGCACCCCAGGCAAACCATCCGGCCGCTGTTTTCATGCATTGATAGGATGCAAACG
>DHRA01000050.1:0-8783 GCA_002411145.1 Firmicutes bacterium UBA5324
CCCCGCGGGCACAGCGGCCGGGTTAGCGGCGGCAGTGCTTGACGGAACCGGCCCGGGAACGGTAGGGGAAGATATTCGTCAAGTGCCTGCTGAGGCGTCAAGCGCACAATTGCCGGGCATTTCCGCAACCGACGGCCCTACCCCAAAGGAAGCAGTTCGGCCGCAAACCCTGAAAGAGCGTATCCTGGGCAACCGGAGGCTTTGGCTGCCCGGTCTGTTGATCGCGCTTGGCATTTGCCTGCTCGTTGCCGTTTTTGCCTACCCCGACCGCCAAAGGGCGGGTGTGGAACCGCAACAATTTGTGCCGGCGCAACAACCGGCTGAGACGGCAGTGAAGGGAGATCCTCCCCAGAATGCCCCGGGAAATACGGCCATTCCGGCCGCAGGCAGCGGAGAACCGGTAAACAGTTGGCAACCCGTGTCTTCCTCCGGGGAGAGTGATGAAACTAATGATGTATCTGACAAAAGGGATGATGCCTCCCAGGAGTACAAAGCGCCCCGTACCAAGGCAAAATCCAGCGGAGACGGGCCCATCCATTTCGTGGAGCCGAAAAAACCGGGTGTCACCATGGACAGAAATACCGACCCATAGACCAAGTAAACTAAATAAGCAACAAACAGAGGCTTGATGTATCGTCTTTGTCAGAAAAACCGGCGCCTGCCGGTTTTTCTATCGTTTAAGAAACATTTCTTAAGAAGGGAATCCCCACTCCCCATTCCCGAAAGCCGGGCAGCGGTTTTCTAATGATGTTTTCATTGTAATGAATCTGTAATCCGCCTGTTATTCAAAAACATGGCCCGTTATATTAGGATAGATACAGATCAGAAAACGTTTTCCGCCTGCGTCAGCCGGAAAACCAAGCCGTGTGAAATATGGAGGGGAGGATTACTTATGAGTGCTTGTATGGATTTAATCGCCATATTTTCTTTCCTGGTGCTTATAAGCAGTTTTATGGCCCCTTGAGGTGCTTTTGACGACCTGTGGCACATTGGAACATCAAAAAACGGTATGAAGCCGGCTGGCAGACTAACTGGCAGGGAATTGTCCCTGCCAGTTTTTTACTGGCAGCCTTAAACCATAAGCGATGACATTCGCTTGTCTCTCTTAATACACTATAGCGTAATACAAAACGAGGAGGGACAGCAATGAATCATGTAATTGTTGCTGGCGGCGGATGGTCCGGCTGTGCGGCTGCGCTTGCGGCGGCGAAAGCGGGGGCGAGGGTAACGCTCTTTGAACGCACCGACATGTTATTGGGTACGGGGCTGGTGGGCGGGATCTTCCGCAATAATGGACGCTTTACAGCAGCGGAAGAGCTCATGGCCCTTGGCGCGGGTGAATTATTTCGAGTGATGGATGAGAACGCCCGCCATAAGAATGTTGAATTTCCGGGACATCGTCACGCATCGCTCTATGACGTGACGAAAATTGAACCGGCAGTGCGGCGACTGCTTTTGTCCCGGGGCATTGACCTGCATTTTAAAAATTCGGCGATTGATGTGGTGATGGCGGGAAAAACAATAACCGCCGTGCTGGCTGCCGACGGTTCCGTGGTACGCGGGGATGCGGTTGTTGATACTACCGGCACTTTTGGACCGATGGGAAACTGCCTGAAATACGGCAATGGCTGTGCCATGTGTATTTTGCGCTGCCCCGCCTTTGGCCCCCGGGTGAGCATAACACGAAAAGCGGGTATTCCCGAGCGTTATGGCGTGAAACAGGATGGGACCATTGGGGCGATGAGCGGTTCCTGTAAGCTGCATAAAGACTCTTTAAGTAAAGAGATTGCCGTCGAACTTGAGGAAAAAGGGGTGGCGGTCATCCCTCTCCCGGCCCATCTTGTCAAAAAAACCTGTCTAAGTCAAAAGGCTTGTGTGCAATACGCCCTGGATGCTTTTGCGGAAAATCTTGTATTACTGGATACCGGGCATGCAAAACTGATGACGCCCTTTTTCCAGCTAGACAGGCTGCGGGAGGTGCCGGGACTGGAGAATGCGCGTTTTGAAGATCCCTATGCGGGGGGCATGGCTAATTCCATACGCTATATGGCCCTCGCGCCCCGGGACAACTCCTTAAAGGTGCCGGGGGTTGATAATCTGTATTGCGGCGGGGAAAAAACTGGTACGGTTGTGGGGCATACGGAAGCCATAGTCACCGGGACATTGGCCGGGCATAACGCCGTAAGAGGCTGGCTCGGCCGGGAGCCCCTGATCCTGCCCCCGCACCTGGCAATAGGTGATTTTATTTCCTTTGTCGGGGAACAAATGAAATCTGATGAAGGCCGCAGCGTACGGTACACCTTTGCCGGTGCCGGTTACTTTGCCAGAATGAAAGAACGGGGGCTGTATTCGGTAAATCCGGAGGAAATCAGGGAAAAAACCGGTTCACTGGGCCTTACAGATGTATTTGCCTGCAAGCTTCAATAGAAGGTGGGATGGATATGAGTCGGTATCTGCAAAGCAAGTGTATTGATATCAACAGCGCCTATTGTCCCTGTATATTGGCCGATACCAATCACTGCGTGTTCTGCGCCCATTTGCAGGGTAAAGAGATGTGTGACTGCAATTGGAGCGGGGTTTGTATTCTTTATGAAAAGAAATGGAATGCTAGGAATGAGACGCTGGTTACCCGCGACCCCCGTCCGGAGTTGGCATGCCCCATTGTCGAACGGAAATTTTTGCGGGAAAATATCTGCCGCCTGGTGTTAACCGTACCGCCGCCGCTGGCGGAACAGTTAAAAGCGCCCGGCTCTTATGTTTTCCTGAAGAGAGCCGTTGACCCCCACTACTTCCAACTGCCCATCGGGGTGATGCAAGTGCCGGCTGAGGATAAAATAGTGGTTGTGCTGGAGACTGTGGGACCAAAATCAAGGCAGGTGACGGAAGAGGATCAGATGTTGATGGTGCGCGGACCTTATAAAAACGGTATTTTCGGTCTGCCGTGGATTGAAAAGCTGGTTTACGGCAAAGTTCTGCTGCTGGCCGGCGGCATGGGTCAGCCGCCTGCATTACCCATTGCGGAAAGGCTGATAAATAACTATAATAAAGTTACTGCCATTATTGCGCCGGGAGCCGCGGGGTTTATCAATGTGGAAGAATTGCAGCTGGCGGGCGTCGAGCTTCTGCAAGTCAAGTCCCTGCGGCGGATGGGTTATGCTTGCTTAGCCGATAAACTGCGCGCAGATACCTGGGATCTGTTGGTAAGCTGCGGGCCGGATGCCCAGCATTTTGCCGTCATCGACGCAGTGAGGGAAGCCGGTGTGGAATTACCCATCGCAGCCACGAACAACAGCATTATGTGCTGCGGTGAAGGTATTTGCGGCAGTTGTGCGAAAGAAACAGCTGATCATCACTTTGTGCGCACCTGTAAGATGCAGCTGGATTTTGCCGATCTAAAACACTTGTAGAAAATAGATTATACCCGGAGGATCATCATATGGAACGGTTGCAGAAATTTATCGCCCAGGCGGGTATTGCGTCCCGCCGTCACGCGGAAAAACTGATTCAAGAGGGCCGCGTGAAAGTAAACGGCAAGGTAGTAACTGAAATGGGCACGAAAGTCCATCCGCTCAAGGACCGCGTAAGCGTAGACGGTAAATCGCTGAAGCTGGACACAAAAAAATATTATGTTCTATTAAACAAACCAAGGGGCTATGTAACCACCATGGATGATCCGCAGGGACGTAAAACGGTGGCTGATTTGGTAAAGGGCGTTCCGGTTCGGCTCCATCCCATCGGGCGCCTGGATTATGACACGGAAGGGCTGCTGCTTATGACCAATGACGGAGATTTGACCTATGCCCTGACCCATCCCAAACATGAAATCAGGAAAATCTATACCGCCCGGGTGGCGGGGATACCACAGCCGGCCGATCTCGCATTATTGGCCGGAGGCGTGGAATTGGTGGATGGGCTGACTGCCCCGGCGGAGGTTGCGATGATTGATGTCATTGACGGTAATGCCATCCTGGAAATTGTTATTCATGAAGGACGTAATCGCCAGGTCCGCAGAATGTGCGAGAAAATTGGCCATCCGGTTGTGCGGCTGAAACGAAAAGGGCTGGCGTTTTTGACCCTTGATAAGGTGGCCCGTGGACGGTGCAGGCATTTGACCGGCAGGGAAATAACCGCTTTAAAAAGGCTGGCCGGTCTCTCAAGCGAAAAATAATTTGCCTTACGGGCAAAGGGGCCTGGTTGGAGGGAAAAATTAATCGTATAATTTTTCAATTTTACCGGATAAATAAACACCATATCGCAATAATGTCCCTTGCAGACGACCCGGGGGTATTATTGCGATATGGCATTTTTTCGCAATTTTTGGGTAAATAAACAGAAAAATTTAAAATAAAAAATATATTGAAAAAAATCGCAATACTGATACAATTATGTTGGTTAGGTTTTAAATATGCATGGCAGGGCCAGAAATAGACGAAGGGAGGCGAAGGACGAACACCGTGGAAACCGCAATGATAATGGGTATACCTTTAAACATTTTAAGCAAGGAGTTTGACTTATGGAAAGAAATTCGGACAAAACAGCCGGTAGGAAGCCCTTTTACAAAGTACTTTATTTCCAAGTGTTATTCGCCATCGCCGCCGGTATAACCCTGGGACATTTTTATCCGGCCGTCGGTGCCAGTATGAAACCCTTTGGAGACGGGTTTATCAAGCTGATCAAAATGATCATTGCGCCGATCATTTTCTGTACGATTGTTACCGGGATGGCCAACGTGGGGGATATGCGCAAAGTTGGCCGGGTAGGTTTGAAAGCCTTAATGTATTTTGAGGTTGTTTCCACGCTGGCGCTGATCATCGGTCTTATGATCGTAAATGTGCTCCACCCCGGTGGAGGAATGAATATTGATCCCAGTACGCTGGATGCCAAAGCAGTTAATGAATATGCCAGTCAGGCCAAATCGCAAAATGTTGCGAACTTTCTCCTGAATATTATCCCCAACAGTGTGGTTGATGCCTTCGCCAAGGGCGATATTCTGCAGGTGCTGTTATTTTCCGTGCTCTTTGGCTGGGCTTTGTCTTTGCTGGGGGCCAAAGGACAACCGTTGGTCGGCATAATTTCCGATATTTCCAAGGGGTTGTTCGGCGTAGTGGATTTAATCATGAAGGTTGCGCCCCTGGGCGCCTTTGGCGCCATGGCTTTTACCATCGGGAAATACGGTATTCTGTCATTGATTCCCCTGGCCAAACTGATGGGTTCTTTTTACTTGACCTGTTTAATTTTTATCCTTATCGTGCTGGGGCTAATTGCCAGATATGTGGGGTATAGTATTTTTAAGCTGTTGGGCTACATAAGTGAGGAACTGCTGATTGTCCTGGGGACTTCATCCTCGGAAAGTGTTCTGCCGCGTATTATGCACAAGCTGGAAAAGCTGGGCTGTTCCAAATCGGTGGTCGGTCTGGTGATTCCCACCGGCTACTCCTTTAATCTCGACGGTACGTCGATTTATTTAACCATGGCCGCCATATTTATTGCGCAGGCCACCAATACAGACCTTACGTTGCTACAGCAAATAACCCTGCTGGCTGTGTTGCTGCTCACCTCAAAAGGCGCCTCCGGTGTCACCGGTAGCGGCTTTATTGTGCTGGCAGCCACATTGTCTTCCGTGCCCACCCTGCCCGTTGCCGGGCTGGCGATCATTCTGGGCATCGATCGTTTTATGTCTGAGGCCAGGGCGCTGACCAACCTAATTGGCAATAGTGTGGCTACGATATTTGTGGCCAAATGGGAACATGAGCTGGATCAGGAAAAGCTGAGGGAACTTCTGGGAAATGGACAGGAATTGGGTATCCCTGAACCGGGTACGGCGTCCCGGGGCGATTAGCAACCCCGCAAAAACAACGGCACCCCTTGCGGACGGGATTTATATATCCCTCTTTGAGGGGTGTTTCATTTTGGGGGGATAAAATAAGTCTCACTTTATGTTGCAATTTGCGTCGGACAAGTCAGCAGGAAGACAACCGGAAACAGCGAACTGCCTAATAAACGTTAAAACATGGGAGGGAATCCATGGTGCAAGTAAAAATTAGCGAAAATGCCTTGGCCGGCAACTTACGTGTAAAGGTGCGTTTCGATTTTCCGGGGCTGACAAGGACGGGGCGGTTTTTCTTCGGCGGAAAGCCTTCGGAAGAACTTGCCGAAGAGAACAGGCAGCAAAAAGCCAATTATTGGCGGAATATTCCCGTACAGGGTATATGTATTGAGGAGGTAAATGCCGAACTGCCCATCTATTTCTTCCATGACGAAAAGACGGGGGAAGCGATGGCTTATGCACCGCTGGAAGTAACGCTGCATGCCGATTGTATCGAGGATATTGTCGGCTTTATCATGCGGGATGAGTTCCGCAAGATCGAGATCCTGGCACCGGACCATATCAATGTTAGCAGGCTTGATGCCGAGCGCCTGTTCTTCCGCATGAATGAAGCAATGCGCATGGCGGCGGGCGAAAGGGTGAAAAAAGCCCGCTGACCGGTGTCCCTGGCCGCAGGGCGTAAATCAACCATTTTTTCTCTGTCATTTTCCGACCTTTCCGGCTATACTAGGAATAGTACATTGGCGGGAGTGGGAACATATGGCAATGAAGGTGATAGTCGTCGGCGGCGGTGCGGCGGGAATGATGGCTGCAGGGCGCGCGGCGGAATTAGGGGCGGAAGTGCGTGTGCTGGAGAAAATGAACCAGCCGGGCAAAAAATTGCTTATAACCGGGAAAGGTCGCTGCAATATTACCAATTACGGCGAGCGGGACAAGCTGATTAAAAGTATGCCTGGCAACGGGTCTTTTCTCTTTAGTGCTTTTAGCGCCTTTTCCAATTATGATTTAATCAGCTTTTTACAGGAACGGGGTGTGGAGACTAAAGTAGAAAGAGGCGAGCGGGTCTTCCCGGTTTCCGACGACGCCGAAGATGTCGCCAGGGTCTTCCGGGCATATGCGGAGCAGCGCGGCAGCAGGATCATCACTAATGCACCGGTGGCGGAAATCCTTTGTGAACACGGACATGTTACGGGGATAAAAACAGCCGGCGGGAAGATTTTTCCCGCGGATAAAATAATCCTGGCCACGGGGGGAGCCTCCTATCCCGGCACAGGTTCCACCGGTGACGGCTACACAATGGCGGAAAAGCTTGGCCATACCATCCAACCCCTGCGTCCGGCGCTGGTGCCGCTGGAAACCGGGGAAGCGTGGGTCAGGGAACTGCAGGGACTTACCTTGAAAAATGTTGCGGCGACCGCCTATTGTGGTGCGCAAGTCCTTGATAAGGACTTCGGAGAATTGCTGTTCACCCATTTTGGCGTCTCAGGCCCGATCATTCTTTCTTTGAGCGGTAAGATTGCCGCCGCGCTTGCCAAGGATAATTCGCAGACTGTGCAGATCCGCATTAATCTTAAACCCGCGTTAAGCGAGGAACAGTTGTATGCGCGACTGCAGCGGGACTTTACCGAATTTGCCCGGAAACAGTTTAAAAACGCATTGCATAAATTGCTGCCGCAGAAACTCATTCCTGTGGTGGTTGGTCTGTCGGGTATTTCCGGTGATAAGGAAGTACATCAAATTACCCGGGAGGAGCGACGGCGCATTGTCCAGCTGCTGCTGGATTTACGCCTGACGGTGACAAAATCCCGCCCCCTTGCGGAAGCGATTGTCACTGCCGGGGGAGTAAGTGTGCGGGAAATCAATCCCAAGACCATGGAGTCGAAAATCATAGGGGGGCTTTATTTCGCCGGGGAAGTGATCGACATTGACGGTTATACCGGCGGTTTCAACCTGCAGGCCGCCTTTTCCACCGGTTATGCCGCCGGTACCCACGCGGCCCGGGGTTAAAAGCAGGGCCGCGCCCGGGAGAAAGGACTTAATGCAGGGGGAGTTTTCACGCCGGGTGAATTTTAGGCGAACTTCTCCGCTGCTTTCCCACGAAAATAACGTATAATAACCGGTGCGGGACGCATACTAAAGGCCATGTGTTTGTAAGCCAGACATATGGGAGGAAACTGCATGAAAGGCGCCCGCTTTTCCGATCTAATCATCCTATGCTTTGAGAAATTCGAGATTGTCCTCAGGATTTTTATCCTGCTGGCAGGTGTGATCCTGCTTTGTTGCCAGTTGATGCTCACTTACGGGCCGGTCAGAAAACACCTTAGTTATGTTGAGCAGATAGAGGGCCAGGGGATAGAAGGGCAACGGGTTAAAGTGGCTACCGACTTCCCGGAGATTACGGAAAAATCGGTGGCGGCGGCGCCGGAGACATCCACGGCCGAAACACGGCTGCTGGTAATTACGGCCCGGGAACCAAGCCCCCGGGATCAGGCATTTGTCACCGTAAATGGGCAAGAGGTACCCTTCGTGGAGGGGGAAGTCGTACTGGAGGTGCGGGAGGGAGATCTGCTGGAGATCAATGCCCCGGCGGATAAGTTGCGCAGCTTCCGTATTTTCTCCCGCCATAACGATATTGAATATCCCGTATCCGGCACCACCGTGGAGACGGCTGGGCAGCGGGTTTTGCTCGGGACAGTGCGTTTCAGGCGTTGATCTGTGATAAGGCATCCGTGAGGGGTGTCTTCTTTGTATTAGGGCGGCAGGCAGGAAAAACCCAAAAAAAAGCAAATATATATAGTTGTAATTGGGTAATAAGGTAGTATGTGATTGTCTTAATGTGAAGAAATTGGAGGTAGTATGGTATGATTGTTGTAATGAGTAATGCTTCGGAGACCGAGTTGCAGCAGGTTGTGGAAAAGCTGAAAGCCCAGGGTTATGACATCCATTTGTCCCGGGG
>DHRA01000050.1:8950-24741 GCA_002411145.1 Firmicutes bacterium UBA5324
GTGCCGATAATGCAGCCTTTCAAGCTGGTGAGCAGGGAGTTTCGCGCCCAGGACACGGTTGTGCGGCTAGGTGACCAGGAAATCGGCGGCGGCAAATTGGCAGTGATGGCCGGTCCCTGTGCCGTGGAAAGTTATGAGCAACTGCTTGAATCCGCCCGGGCCGTGAAAGCCGCGGGCGCTCATTTCCTCAGAGGCGGCGCCTTTAAACCCCGCACATCCCCGTACAGCTTTCAGGGTCTGGAGGAAGAGGGACTGAAAATGCTGCGGGCTGTCCGGGAAGAAACGGGACTGCTCATTGTTACCGAGGCCATTGATCCGCATAGTGCGGCGCTGGTGGCGGAATACGCGGATATTATACAGATTGGCGCCCGCAACATGCAGAACTTTTTTTTGCTGCGGGAAGTGGCCAAATTAAAGAAACCGGTTTTGTTGAAGCGGGGGATGTCCGCCACCATTGAAGAATGGCTGATGGCGGCCGAGTATATTTTAGCCGGGGGAAACTACGATGTGATTTTATGTGAACGCGGGATCAGAACCTATGAGACATACACGCGTAACACCCTGGATATTAGTGCGGTGCCGCTGATTAAACAGCTAAGTCATTTGCCGGTGGTGGTCGATCCCAGCCATGGGACGGGCAAATGCGCTTTAGTGGCCCCGATGGCCAAGGCAGCGATTGCTGCCGGCGCCGACGGGCTGATGATCGAAGTACATCCTAAACCGAGTGAGGCGCTGTCCGACGGCCCGCAGTCGCTTACACCGCAAAACTTCCAGGCGTTAATGGATGAATTACGGGTTTTAGCCGGTTTTGTCGGGAAATCTCTCTAAGGAAGGGAGCCGACAAGCATGAATAAAGTTACTGTTATCGGCATGGGCATGATGGGAGCATCTTTTGCGCTGGCTCTGAAACGGGCCGGTCTGGGGCAAACCGTCACGGGGATTGATATACAGCCCGCTGTCCTGGACGCTGCCGTGCAGCGGGGTATTATCGATAATGCGACCATCCATATAGATTCCGGCATCTGGGAAGCTGACATTGTCGTATTGGCAACACCGGTTTCTGCGGTGGTAAAACTGCTTTCCGTACTTGCTGACTTAGAATTTGCGGGCCTGATTATTGATTTGGGCAGTACAAAGCAGACGATTTGTGAAGCGGCCCGCAACCTGCCGGGCCTGAAATTTATTGGCTGCCATCCCATGGCAGGCTCTGAAATGGCAGGGCTTGGCGGAGCCAAGGCCGACCTGTTTGACAATGCGCCTGTAATCATTACGCCTCCGCCCGGGGCGGATGAGAAATTGGTGGACCGGGTAATTGGGGTGTGGCGGCGGTTAGGCTGCCGTGTAACCTTGATGGACCCGGGAGAACATGATTTTTCCGTAGCGATTATCAGTCATCTTCCCTATCTGACGGCGGTTGCCACGATGCACGCGGCGGCGGAACTGGCCCGGGAGAAACCGGATATCTTTACCCTCATTGCCGGTGGTTTCCGTGATACAACGCGGGTTTCGGAGGGTGATCCGGTAATGTGGCGGGATATTTGTCTCACAAATCACGTCCATATTCTCCGGGCCATCGCCCAATTGCGCCGGACGCTGGACGAAATGGAACAAGCCCTGGCAGCGCGGGACGGAAATCGGTTGCAGGCAATTTTTCAGTCCGCGCAAAATAGACGTAAAACATATATCCCAAAGAAGAAATAGGGGCTTCTTCACCAGCGATTTTCGGTATTGGAGGAACAGCTATGAATTTAGTCATTGAGCCGCGCACCGGGTTGCGCGGCGATGTTTCCGTTCCTGGGGACAAATCTATTTCACACCGGGCCGTCATGTTTTCCTCTCTGGCCCGGGGTGCAACAACCGTAAAGGGGTTTCTCCGGGGGGCCGACTGCTTAAGTACCGTGGCATGCATGCGGGATTTGGGCATCCGTGTCGAAGACCGGGGAACGGAAATGGTCATATACGGCCAGGGTTTATACGGTTTGCAAGAGCCTGCCGATGTGTTACAGGCGGGGAACTCGGGCACTACCATCCGGCTGCTGCTGGGGATTTTAGCGGGACACGGCCTATACGCGGTGCTGACGGGTGATGATTCCATTCGCCGCAGGCCCATGGGCAGGATAATTCAGCCCCTGACTCAAATGGGGGCGGAAATATACGGCCGGGCGGGTAATATGCTTGCGCCCGTCGTGGTAAGAGGATCTGCGGCTTTGCGGCCCGTAACCTATCATTCACCCGTGGCCAGCGCCCAGATAAAATCCGCGGTATTACTGGCGGGTCTCTTTCTTGACGGAGAGACCACGGTCATTGAACCGAGTTTATCCCGGGACCATTCGGAACGAATGCTGCGGGCCTTTGGCGCAAAAGTTGTCAGCCGCGGCGTGCAAAGCACCGTTTCCGGCAAAGCATCACTTGTTTCCCCGGGAGTTATCGATGTGCCCGGAGATATTTCCTCGGCGGCCTTCCTGTTAGTGGCAGGTTGTATCGTGCCGGATTCCGATATTTTAGTCAGAGGCGTGGGGGTCAATCCGACCAGAACCGGTATAGTGGAAGCATTACAGCAAATGGGGGCCGATTTGACCCTGGAAAACCCACGGGACCAAAGCGGCGAGCCGGTGGCGGATATACGCGTCCGGTCCAGCCGTTTAAAGGGGATAACGATCGGCGGGGACTTGCTGCCCAGACTGATTGACGAAGTACCGGTGCTGGCGGTCGCAGCGGCTACCGCCGAGGGGCCGACGGTTATCCGGGACGCGGCGGAACTGCGTGTGAAAGAAACGGACCGGATCCAAACGATGGCCCGTGAATTGGCCAATATGGGTGTAACCGTGGAAGAAAAGCGCGATGGCATGATTATTCCGGGGGGAGCTGTTTTCACGGGCGGCCGCTGTGATAGTCATGGAGATCATCGTATTGCCATGAGCATGGCGGTTGCCGGCCTAATCGCCCGGGATGCGACAACAATCGCTGATGCCGGCAGTATTGATGTTTCTTTCCCGGATTTTGCCGCGCTGTTGCGGCGGTTGTAAGTATTTATCCGGGATTAAGGGTATGGAGGCTATGATGAACAAAAAGCTGACAATTGCGATTGATGGCCCGGCCGGAGCGGGGAAAAGTACGGTCGCGCAAATCGTGGCCCAGCGGCTGGGTTTTATCTACATAGACACCGGCGCCATGTATCGCGCGGTTACGCTGCTGGCGTTAAGGGAAGCGATGGATTTGGGCTGCGAGGCGGCATTAAGCTCCCTGGCCCAATGCGCAGAGATAAGACTGGAAAACCGGGAGGGAGCAACTAAACCCCGGGTTATGCTAAATGGTGAAGATGTGACGGGGGAAATTCGCTCACCGGAAGTTAGCCGTCATGTCGCCCAGGTTGCCCAGGTGCCGGGTGTGCGGAAACAGATGGTTGAATTGCAGAGGCGGATGGGAAAAGCCGGCGGCGTGGTTATGGACGGAAGGGATATCGGCACCCATGTTTTTCCCCGGGCGGAGATAAAGATTTTTTTAACCGCTTCCATCGAAGAACGGGCGTTGCGGCGGGGAAAGGAACTACAGGCGAAAGGCTATCCGGTTGATTGGGAAAAACTAAAAGCAGAGATTTGCAGCCGGGATCAGATGGATGCTGAACGGGAAATAGCCCCGCTTATTCAGGCACCCGACGCGATTCTGCTTGACACAACGTCCCTGGATATAGCCGGGGTTGTGGATCGCATTCTCTTAATAGCAAGGGAGATACAGTAGCATGTTTTATTATGTAGTCCGCTTTATTTTCAGGCTGATCTTTAGACTCGTGTTTCGCTGGCAGGTAACAGGCCGGGAAAACATACCGGCAACCGGCGGCGTAATCATTGCCCCCAATCATGTCAGCAATGTTGACCCGCCGCTGGTTGGTTCAGCCATGAATCGTCGTGTTACGATCATGGCGAAAGAGGAATTGTTTTCCTTTGCCCTTTTTGGCTATATTATCAGGCGACTCGGGGCCTTTCCCATCAAAAGAGGGACCGGGGACCGGGGCGCCATCAAAACGGCCTTGGAGGCGCTGCGTACGGGGCAGGCTCTCCTGCTGTTTCCGGAAGGCACACGTAGTAAAAACGGAGAGTTAAATAAAGCTCAACACGGCATTTCCCTGATTGCGCTGAAAAGTCAGATGCCGGTGATACCGGTGGCGCATTCCGGGACATTTAAATTTTTCCGCAACGGTAAATGGTTTCCCCGGTTTATCGTCCGCTTCGGTAAACCGCTCTATCCACCGTCAGGTGTGCACAGCAGCAAGGAAGTGTTGGATGAATTTGGCGCAAGCATCATGCAGGAGATCCGGGAATTATTAAAACAAGATGCCTGAGATAATAGATACAGCAAGAAAGCTCTCCGTGCGACGGAGAGCTTTCTTGCTCCCTGATCTGCGGGCTTTGTTTGGCCGCGTTTTGCACATTATCTAAAAAACTTCGCATAAAAGGCCGGACACCTTCGGCACAATAAGAAGGATATAAAAAGGAATACAGAAATTTATGGCGAAATGAAATCTAACTGTGTATTTTTTGGGGTGATGGATTTTTGAAGATTACTTTAGCCAAGCAGGCCGGTTTCTGTTTTGGGGTAAAAAGAGCAGTCGATTTGGCTGAGAATGCGCCTCCCCGGGGGGGAGCCGTGTACACGCTGGGACCACTCATTCATAATTCCCAGGTAACAAACCGTTTAGCCCGGCAAGGGGTTAGAAACATAGATCATTTAGCCCAGGTTACGGAAGGCACCGTGATTTTTCGTTCCCACGGCGTGAGTCCGCAAACCCTTGAGGAAGCGCAGAGGCTTCAGCTTAATATTGTTGACGCCACCTGCCCGTTTGTGAAAAATGCTCAAGCGGAAGCGAAGAAGCTCGCGGAAAATGGATATACGGTAGTCGTCGTTGGCGAAAGGGAACATCCCGAAGTACAAGCGGTGGCGGCCTGGGCAAAAGGATGTGCTTTAATTGTGGGCAATACCGCGGAAGCTGAGCAGCTGCCGCCGCTGGCTAAGGCAGGCATTGTCGCGCAGACCACATTGTCGCTCCGCGAGTTTCATGAAATTACGGAGATCATTCGGGGGAAGGCCGAGCATATCGAAGTTTGTCCGACCATCTGTAATGCTACCCTGGAGCGGCAGGCCGCGGCGGAAGAACTCGCGAAAAAAGCCGATCTTATGATTGTTATCGGTGGTAAACATAGCGCAAATACATCGCGGCTTGCGGAAATTTGCGCAAAAACCGGGACGCCTACTTATCACATCGAAACTGCACAGGAACTAAAGAGAGAATGGTTTACAGGCGTCAAACAGGCAGGAATAACAGCCGGTGCTTCGACCCCGGACTGGATAATTGAGGAGGTATATCATACTATGCAGGATTTGGATTTTTCAAAGGCATTCGAGGAATCAATAAAAGAAATTGATCGGGGTGGCATTGTAACCGGCACCGTGATTCAAGTGGGACGGGACGAAGTTTTTGTGGATATCGGCTACAAATCGGAGGGGATTATACCCCGGAACGAGCTAACCGTAAAATCCGACGTTCAACCGGCGGACATTGTCAGTGTAGGGGATGTAATCGAAGTTTTTGTTTTAAAACAGGAAGGTAAAGACGGATATCCCATTCTTTCGAAAAAGCGGGCTGACGCACGCAAAGGCTGGGTAAAGATCGAAGAAACCTACAAAGCCGGCACAGTACAGACCGTACCTGTGCTTGAAGCGGTAAAAGGCGGTTTAGTGGTCAGTATAAATGATCTGCGCGGCTTTGTGCCCGCTTCCCAGGTGGAACGCCGTTTCGTGGCCGACTTATCCGGTTACGTGGGCAAGGAACTGCGCGTGAAGATTCTGGAGATCGATCGGGGAAAAAATAAAGTGGTATTGTCCCAAAAGGTGGTTTTAGAGGAAGAGGCCGCGAAATCCAAAGAAGAGACCATGGCGGTCATCGAGGAAGGACAAATCCGGGAAGGCATTGTCCGCCGCCTGACTGATTATGGCGCCTTTGTGGATATTGGGGGTATTGAGGGACTGTTGCACGTGTCGGAAATGTCCTGGCAAAGAGTCAAAGATCCCGCCTCCATCGTCAAAGCTGGGGAACAAATTTCGGTAAAAATTTTGAAAATTGATCGGGAGAACTACAAAATCAGCCTGGGCTTGAAGCAAACACAAGCTGATCCCTGGTCCCTGGTTGCGGAAAAATATCAGGTGGGAGAATTGCATAAAGGTACGGTTGTACGCTTAACGAAGTTCGGCGCTTTTGTCGCTTTAGAGCCGGGCATTGACGGCTTGGTGCATATTTCCCAACTGGCTGAGACCCGTGTAAACAAACCTGATGATGTGGTGACCGTCGGTGAAGAGGTCACCGTAAAAATTGTGGACGTCAATCCGCAGGAGCGGCGCATCGGTTTAAGCATGCGTGAAGTGCAGCAGGAACGGGAAGCTCAAGCCGAAGCGGCTGTTGACAGCGATGCGGCGGACGGGCCCCAGGCTGAACAGGACTGATGGCGGTAGTGACCTGCCATGAGTACACGCCAGTCGAGAAAATTGGAGCATATCGCCTACAGTTTAAAACTCAGTGACGGACCGGGAACGACCGGACTGGAAGACTTGGTGCTGGTGCATAACTGTCTTCCCGAATTGGATCTCGCGGACATCGACTTACGGACTTCCGTGGCCGGTCTGGCCTTTTCCTGCCCCGTATATTTAAACGCGCTAACCGGCGGAGCCCGGGACGTAACGGAAATAAACCGCCAACTGGCCAGGGCTGCGCGGGCCTGCGCTATTCCCATGGCCGTCGGCTCTCAGGCGGCTGCTTTGGAGGACGCCGCGGTCCGGGAATCTTTCCGGGTCGTGCGTGATGAGTATCCGGAAGGGATTCTTTTGGCGAATATAGGCGGCGGCGCGACTGTCCCCGAGGCTTGTGCAGCCGTGGAGATGATTAAGGCCGATGCCTTGCAGATTCATCTGAACGTCGCCCAGGAATTGGCAATGCGGGAAGGTGACAGGACCTTCCGCGGCTACGCGGAAAATATCGGTGCGATTGCCGCGCAGGCGGGTGTACCCGTGCTTGCCAAAGAAGTCGGCTTCGGTATGGCCGGAGAGCAGGCAACACAACTGCTGCAGCTGGGGGTCGCCGCCATTGATGTGGGGGGCAGCGGCGGCACGAATTTTGCCTGTATTGAGACAGCCCGCATTACAGATACAACACCTTCCTTTCTTGGTTTCTGGGGAATCCCCACCGCGGTCAGTCTGATTGAGGTGGTGACGGCGGTGGCCGGAAAAACGGATGTCCTTGCCTCCGGAGGTTTGCGGTCTGCGTTGGACTTGGCAAAAGCTTTGAGCTTGGGTGCGAAGGCCGTGGGCATCGCCGCCCCCTGTCTCCAACTGCTCCAGCATCGGGGGTTGGAAGCGCTGATTGCATATTTGACGAATTTAAAGTTTGAACTGCGCTGTATCATGCTGCTGACCGGTGCCGCGTCCGTCGCGGAATTACAGCGTAAACCATTGATCATTAGGGGACCTACGGAACAATGGCTGAAAAAGAGAGGCATCGACACCTCTTGCTTTGCGCATCGTACATAGAGACCGGGGTAAAAAACAGCATGGTGCAGCCATGCTGTTTTCTTTGTTTAGATGGCTGCCGGACGTGCATATACCTTTTTCGTTGTGGAAACTATAAGTCTAAAGACATAAGCAGATAAGGAGTGAGTATATTGTCCAGCATGCCGATAGGTATGATCACATTGATCATTGTCGCTGTATTGATTTACTTTGGTATTGCCCAAAGGATTTTGGACCGTATGCGTTTAACTGACAAGCAGGCGTTGGCTTACATTGTTTTAACCATCGTCGGAAGTTTTATTACCCTCCCCATCATGGGGGGGCCTGTGGAAGTATCTGTTAATCTGGGAGGCGCTATACTGCCTCTGCTGTTAGTCGCTTATTTGTTTTACCGGGCGGGTACGCTGACGGAACGAATCCGGGCGGTGGTTGCTTCTCTTTTAGCGGGGGCGGTCGTGGCGATTATTCCCCGCATAACTCCCATTCAGGAACCTAGTGGATTCTTTATGGATCCTACGTATTTTTACGCCATCGTCTCAGGTCTGGTAGCCTACCTGGCGGGCAGGTCGCGACGCAGTGCTTTTATTGCCGGCACAATGGGGATTATCATCGGGGACTTTGTCCACCTGTTTCAATTATTGAATGGTCGCATTCCCGGACGGGTGGATATTGGGGGAGCGGGCGCCTTTGACGCGACCGTAATCGCCGGTATTGTGGCCGTAATGATCGCCGAACTGGTGGGTGAAACCCGGGAGCGTATCCAGGGCGGGCCCTCCCATCATCATCCGGCGGGGTTGGAAAAGGGCTTAAATACTAAATTTGACTTGAATACAAAAAGAACGGAACCTTCCGCAGAGGAAGGGCCTGAGGCAGGTGAACGCCATGAATAAAAAACTTGGCTGTATGGCGGTCCTTGGTCTCTTGCTTCTCTTTTACTGTATCCCCGGGGAAGCGGCGAAACTTCGTTTCGGCGTGGATCAGCTTCAATGGTCAACCATTTACGCAGAAGATACAAATCAGCCCATCTGGTATACGGGATGGTTGGTGGAAGAGGGCGACGAGTTCATTACTGAAGACAACAAGCGCTATGAGGTGGTAAGAACAGAAGGAAATAATGCCTGGGCCCGTTACCGGGAGACAGTGAAAATAACCGCTTACCTTTCCCCGGCCCAGACTTTTTGGGCCCAGTTGATATCAAGGCTGCCCGGCTATTCCACTGTGCAGCAGCAGCAGCCCCGTAAAATGGCCATTTACCACTCCCATTCCGATGAATCCTACGTGCCCAGTGACGGCACGGAGAGCAAGGCCGGGGGGGGCGGCGGCATTTATCAGGTCGGTGCGGCCATGGCCGATGCACTGCGGGCACAAGGGGTGGAAGTTAATCAGTCCCAGGCTAATCATAATCCGCATGATGACAACGCCTATAATCGCTCGCGCCGCACAGCCATGGGTTTAATATCCCAGTTTAAGCCTGATGCAATTTTTGACATTCACCGCGATGCCGCACCGTCGGAAGCATATGCGGCGAACATTGGCGGACAAGATGTGACCAAATTGCAGCTGGTGGTCGGCAAGTATAATCCGCAGATGAAAGCAAACGAAGATTTTGCCCTTAGATTGAAGGCTAACAGTGACCAAAAATACCCCGGACTGGTCAAAGGAATCTTCTATGCAAAGGGCGGTGACTATAATCAGGATCTTTCACCGCGGTCGCTTTTACTGGAAGTGGGGGCGCATACCAATGACAAGCAGGCCGCGGAACGGGGTGTGGCCATGTTTGCCAATGTCATTCCTGCGACGATCTATGGCGGCGGGGATGGCGGCGGCGGGGCAGCCGCGCCCATTGCCGCGCCTGGGGCAGCCGGCGTCCCCGGCCTTTCCGGTGCCGGTAAAGCCATCGGCTGGATTGTGGGCGTGGTCGCCGTGGTGGGGATTGGTTTTCTCCTCCTGAGCTCCGGCAGCATGAAAGACGCGGGCACGAAATTAAATCAGTTCTGGAATACGGAATTTACCAACCTGTTAGGCATTGGCAGACGGCGTAAAAAAAGAACCGATGGGGACGAGAAAAAATGATCGTCATTTACCATTGCTGGGGAGGCGCCCATTCATCAGTGACGGCCGCATCCATCCATTTGGGGCTGCTGCCCAGTGGCAGAATTCCCGCCAAAGAAGAGTTTCTTCACACAAAACATTTTGACCGTCAAGGGCCGGGCGACCATGGGAAAATATTCCCCCTGGGGATTGATGAACAGGGACATCAAATTTGTTTTATGGGCAGAACATTCTATGCGGAAATTATTATACGCGCCATTGGCGGCGTGGCCAAACTCCATCAGCTTGATCCAAATCAAATAATATTTGTCGATGTGATGTCCTGCGTGAATTATGTAATGATGCTCGGAGGGTCCGTTTCCCGGGCCCTCCATCTTATTGCGGTGGGCAGGCCGATCGTAATTCGCGGCACACAGCAAAGCTATGGGCGGCTCGTACAATTAGTAAACGAAGTTAAAAAGGGAATAAGGGAAAAAACGGGGGACGATGATGAATGAAGATATTTTACCATTGTTACGCCGGTGCTCATTCATCAGTGGTAGCTTCCGCACTGCATTGCGGGAAGCTGCCTGCACAGCGGATACCGACTTTGGCGGAAATTATGGCTACGCCCTATTTTGACCAGACTGCTCCGGAGATGATCGGCACCCCTTATTTTATGGGTACGGATGAATTTGGTCATGAGGTGTATTTTGTGGGTACGCGGCGGGGCGGCCTGTTGGTTAAAAATGCCATTTATAGTTTCCTGGATATTTGCGGATTCGCCGCTGCGCAGGTACGTTTTTATGACGCCCTGCACGTGATCAATCTATCTACGAAAATTGGCGGGGGCTTGTCCCGGCGTTTTGGCTGTGTCACCTTGGGCAGGAGATTGTCGGCCTGGGGGATCAGAAAATGTTATCCGGGATTTATTGAATTGGTAAGCAATATTAAACAGGAACTGGCGGATATGCAGCAGGCGCAAACCTGATAATTCTCTCCGGGTCTGCGCCTGCCTGGCGTGTTAATGGACGGGCGTAGCGGGGACGTTTTCCGATTTAGGTTTTTTCACGGAAAGGGGAAAAACCACCTGTGAAGTAATATATAGCATCTCTCAGCCGAAATATGATAAAATGACAGGCAGGAGGAAAAAATATCAGTCAAATATAAAGCGAAGTCAATGAGAAAAGGCTCATTATTGTGTTATGGTGGTGAAGGTATGTCCCCGACCCTCGAAGCAATTGTCGAGACAGTGATCCCGGGCAGTATTGCGGCGGAAATCGGCATACACCCCGGCGATGAAATTTTGGCGATTAACGATCAAAAGCTGCAGGATTTAATCGATTACCAATATGCGGCGGCGGAGGAATTTCTTAATATACGGATAAGACGTCCGGACGGGCAGATATGGACGGCGGAAATCGAAAAAGATTACGATGATGATTTGGGCATTGGTTTTTCCCGGGCCGTTTTTGACGGCATACGCCGCTGTCACAACGCCTGTGTATTTTGCTTCGTCGATCAGATGCCTCAAGGTATGCGGTCGACGCTCTATGTTAAAGATGATGACTACCGGTTGTCTTTTTTATACGGTAATTTTATTACATTGACAAACATGACGGAGGAGGATTATGCAAGAATATTACGCTTGCATATGAGCCCTTTGTATATTTCCGTACATACCACGGATGGGCGCCTGCGAAAAAAAATGCTGCGGCAGCCTAAAGCCGCAGAAATCATGACAGGCCTAAAGCGCTTAATCGACGGCGGGACAGATATACATACGCAAATCGTCCTTTGTCCGGGCCTTAACGATGGGGCGCATTTGGAAGAAACGATCCGGGATTTGAGCGCCCTGGGGCCGGCTGTTCTGTCCATTGCCATCGTGCCTGTCGGTTTAACCAAACATCGCGCCAACCTGTGCCCGTTGCGTAGTTTTACGCCCAAGGAAGCAGCTGCGGTTATTGCGCAGGTGGCACCCTGGCAGCATAAATTCAGGGAGGAATACGGGGAGGCGCTGGTCTACCTGGCCGATGAGTTTTATTTAGCAGCCGGTGCGGCAATACCGGATTACGATCACTACGCGGATTTTCCCCAGCTTGAAAACGGAGTCGGTTTAGTCAGACTGTTTATGGAGAAATGGGAAGCGGCCAGGCAGAGATTACCGGCAAGTCTTGCTCAACCGCGGAAGGTTTCCGTTGTGGCGGGCCCATCGGCGACACGGGTGCTTGCGCCTTTGCTGGCAGAACTTACGGTAGAAAATCTCACAACCCGGTTGATCACGGTGGAGAACCGCTTTTTTGGCGAGGAAGTCACGGCGACCGGACTCCTGACCGGACAGGATATCATTGATAAGCTGAAAAACGCGGACCTGGGCGATGCGGTGATTATTCCCGGTATCTCCCTGCGGCAGGGCGATGAAGTGTTTTTGGATGACCTTACGGTTGCGGATGTGGCGGCAAAGGTGCCGGTACCCCTGCAGGTCGCTTATGACCCTGAAGAACTGCTGGAAAAAATCCTTTATGCATAGGGGAGGCTTAATAAGGTGAAACAGGGCTTGCTGCAGGTATATACGGGCAATGGGAAGGGAAAAACCACAGCGGCGCTCGGTCTGGCATTGCGCGCCCTGGGACATGACTGGCGGGTTGCTGTGGTACAGTTTTTAAAAGGCGGCGCAAAGCATGGGGAGAGCCGGGCGCTTAAGCTGTTTCCCACCTGCCATATTTGGCAATACGGCCGGGATGTGCTGATCGATATGCACAACCCGGAACCGCAGGATATCGCTTTGGCCCGGCAGGGATTGGCCAAAGCCCGGCAGCTTATCGAGGGAAAAAACTATGATTTGCTGATCTTGGATGAAATATGTGTCGCCCTGGCCTTAAACCTGATTGCGGAAGAAGAGGTCCGTGAATTATTGGCCCGGCGTCCCGCGGCCCTGGAAATCGTGTTGACCGGCCGCTATGCCCCGTCATGGCTTATCGAACTGGCCGATTTAGTGACGGAAATGTGTCAGATAAAGCATCCCTTTGAACAGGGGATTGCCGCCCGCGAGGGGATTGAGTATTAGTTGATGGTTGCAGATGTAAATAAATAAAGGTGGTATCCGATGAGTAAACCAATTGTAGCGATTGTAGGACGGCCCAATGTGGGCAAATCAACCTTGTTCAACCGGCTGGCCGGACAAAGAATGGCGATCGTGGAAGACCAGCCCGGTGTGACGAGGGACCGGTTGTACATTGATGCGGAATGGCTGAACCGCCATTTTACCATTGTCGACACGGGAGGAATCGAACCTGATCCGCAGGATGAGCTTCTTGCGGCTATGCGGCGGCAAGCCGAACTGGCCATTGATGAAGCTGATGTAATTTTATTCGTTGTTGACGCCAAACAAGGGGTGACCGGGGCCGATCAGGAAGTGGCCAAAATGCTGCGAACCACAAAGAAACCGGTTGTTTTGGCAGTGAACAAAGTTGACAACAGAGAAATGGAAGCTACCCAGTATGAATTCTTTAGTCTGGGCTTGGGAGATCCTCTCACCATCTCCGCTGTGCATGGCCTGGGAACCGGAGATCTGTTGGACGAAGTGGTCAAGAGTTTGCCTGCCGATGCAGGCGAAGATTACGATGAAGATGTGATCAAGGTGGCAATTATCGGTCGTCCCAACGTGGGCAAGTCCTCCCTGGCCAACGCGCTGCTGGGGCAGGAGCGGATGATTGTGAGTGATGTTGCGGGCACGACCCGGGATGCCATCGACTCAATGCTCAACTTGTCCGACGGGACGCGGATGGTGATTATCGATACGGCCGGCATGCGCCGCAAGGCCAAAATTGATTTACCCGTGGAACGGTACAGTGTGATCAGAGCTTTACGGGCTGTGGACCGGTCCGACGTGGTACTGATGGTGCTTGACGCCCTGCAGGGTGTCACGGAACAGGATAAGAAAATTGTCGGCTACGCCCACGAAAACGGCAAAGCAAGCATTATTGTGGTAAACAAATGGGATCTGGTGGAAAAGGACGAGAAAACAGCCAATCTCTACACAAATACTATCCGTCACCAATTGGCCTTTTTACAGTATGCGCCGATTATCTTTATTTCGGCTAAAACCAGACAACGGGTCCATCGGATCGGTGAACTGGTCAAATATGTCGCCGAACAGCATGCGATGCGGATTGCCACCGGCGTGTTAAATTCCCTGGTGGAAGAAGCGACCATGATCAATCCACCGCCGTCCGATAAAGGTAAGCGCTTAAAAATATATTTTGCCACGCAGCCGTCGGTCAAACCGCCAACCTTTGTTTTCTTTGTAAATCATGCTGAATTAATGCATTTTTCCTATTTGCGCTATTTAGAAAATAAACTGCGGGAATCCTTCGGGTTCGAGGGGACTCCGCTGCGCATGGTTGTCAGGGAGCGAGATGAGAAATAGATGATGGAACGGGGAGCGGGAAAGACCGTTGAAAACCGGCTTTTCCCACCCCTGTCTGTCGTTTGGGTCTTTCCTCGCTATTTTAGTAGATTGAAGGGGGGGAGCAGGGTGTTGGCAGACTACTTGAAGGTGGTTTTATTTAGTTATTTGGCTGGTTCGATACCTAACGCAATTATTATCGGTAAATTATGGCGAGGAATTGATGTGCGGGAACACGGCAGCGGGAATATCGGCGCCACAAATGTATTCCGCGTGTTGGGCGCGGCTCCCGCCATAACCGTGCTTTGTCTTGATGCGCTCAAGGGCAGCTTGGGCGTATATTTAGGCACGCTCTGGCTGGGCCCGGGCTGGGGTTCTGTCCTCGGAGGCATCATGGCCATCATGGGACACAACTGGCCGGTGTGGTTAAAATTTAAAGGCGGCCGGGGTGTCGCCAGCGGCTTGGGTGTGATCGCGGCCATTGTGCCGAAGATTACGCTGATTGTATTGGCTGTCTTCTTATTGGTTGTTTATACTACCAGATATGTTTCGCTGGGTTCGATAATATGTGCGGCGCTTGTGCCACTGCTCATGGTGGTGTTCAGCGAACCGCAGCCTTACCAGCTATTTGGTTTTGTGGCCGGATTCTTTGTGATTATCCGTCATCGAGCCAATATACAAAGATTATGGCAGGGAACGGAACTGAAGATTTCCTGGCGGAAAACAAAAGAGCAGTCTGAGGAGGGGTGAAAGCTTTGACACAAATCGCTGTGCTGGGCGCCGGCAGTTGGGGGACTGCCCTGACCGTCCTGCTTTCGACCAAAGGGTACCCCGTTAAGCTGTGGGTAAGATCGCAAGCCACACTGGATGCGATCCAGGCCGCGGGACAAAATGAGCAATATCTGCCGGGGGTAATGCTTCCCCCGGCGGTAAAGATAACCAGCAACTTAGAGGAGGCGCTCTCCGGCGCGGAACTCGTGGTCGTTGTAACACCAAGCCACGGTGTGCGGGAAATCATCAAGCGGGCCGCGCCTTATTTAGATGAGGATAAATATATTGTATCGGCCTCCAAGGGTATTGAAGTGGATTCTCTTTTGCGGATGACGGAAGTGATTACGGCGGAACTGCCCTTTCAAACTGAACGGCTGGCGGTATTGTCAGGACCTAATCACGCGGAAGAAGTGGGCAGAGGCATGCCGACAACAACCGTCATCGCCGCCGGGAAAAAAGCGGTGGCTGATCACTTGCAGGATATTTTCATGACCCCCACATTTCGGGTTTATACAAATCCTGATGTGGTCGGGGTGGAAATGGGCGGCGCCCTGAAAAACATTATTGCTTTAGGAACGGGGATAGCCGACGGGTTGAATTTCGGGGACAATTCCAAAGCGGCTTTGATGACGCGGGGGTTGGCTGAAATCACCCGCATCGGCACGGTTATGGGCGCCCGTCCGTTAACATTTGCCGGTTTATCCGGTCTGGGTGATCTGGTTGTTACCTGCACCAGTATGCATAGCCGCAACCGCCGGGCGGGCATAGAACTGGGACGGGGTAAAAAGATGGCGGAGGTTACGGCCGGCACGGGTATGGTGGTGGAAGGCATCCGCACGACCAGGGCGGCCTACGCCCTGGCCCGCAAATACGGGGTGGAAATGCCCATTACGGAACAAATATATAAAATCCTTTATGAAGAAAAAAATCCTCATGTGGCGGTAGTTGACCTGATGCTGCGGGGCAAAACCCATGAAACGGAAGAAATCGTTACCGGTTTTGTGGATTGGTAGGGCGTGTTGACACG
>DHRA01000050.1:24967-36152 GCA_002411145.1 Firmicutes bacterium UBA5324
TTTTCTTGCTGTTAAAAAAACTGGAAGCTTATGGCTTTAAATCCTTTGCGGATCGTCTCAGCATTGAATTTGGCCCGGGGATAACGGCCATCGTTGGTCCCAATGGCAGCGGAAAAAGTAATATCACCGAGGCCATCCGCTGGGTTTTGGGGGAACAAAGCGCCAAAAACCTGCGGGGCCACAAGATGGAGGACGTTATTTTTCTGGGCAGCGAGCGGCGAAAACCCCTGGGGATTGCTGAGGTGTCCCTTACGCTGGACAACTATGACCATAAACTACCCCTTGAATTTTCAGAAATTACGATCACCCGCCGGGTTTTTCGTTCCGGTGAAAGCGAATTCTTTATTAATAAAATTCCCTGCCGTTTAAAGGATATCTGTGAATTATTTTCCGATACCGGCTTGGGCCGCGAAGCGATGTCGGTTATCAGCCAAAACCAGGTGGATGAAATATTAAATAACCGTCCGGAGGACCGGCGGGCCGTGTTTGAGGAAGCGGCCGGTATTACAAAGTATAAAAATCGCAAACGTGAAGCGGTACGCCGTTTGGAAGAAACGCAGCAGAATTTGCTGCGGGTGCGCGATATTCTCAGTGAGCTGGAGCAGCAGATTACGCCGCTGGCGGAGGCTGCCGCGCAGACGGAACAATATATCAGCCTGGAAAAAAAGTTTAAAGTTCTGGAAGTAAAAGTTTTATGTGAAAAAATCAAGGATATAACGGACAAAATGGCTGACCTGCAGTCGCAATGTGACGGACTGGAAGACGAACTCAGCGCCGTCAATGCGTTAATGGCAAAAAACGATGTCCAAAGGGAAACTGCCCAGTATAATTTAGGTATCCTGGAAAACCGGTGCCAGGAAATCGAGCACAAGCTCAACGGGTGGAATCTGGAAATCCGGCAATTGGAAAGCAATGTGCTGCTGGCACGGGAACGTACCCGCAACTATCAGGAAAAACAGCAGCGGCTGTGTAGCGAGATTGGCGAATATGAAGCCAAAATGACCGGACTGGAACAGGAAATCGTCCGGGAACAGACGCAGACTGACCTGATACGCCGGCAACTGACCGGGTATCAGGAGCAGCTGCTGGGCCAGGAAAAAAGGGTCACTGAGATCCACAGCCGGGTCGAAGAGGGGGCCAAAAATTTAGCCGATTCCAAGGATGCGGTGCTTGACCGCCTGCATTTGCTGGCCAAACAGCGAAATAACCTCCATAGCGCCCGGACAGAGGCGGAGCTGGCCCGGCGTTCCCGGGAAAAACTACGGCAGGAAACAGCGGAGAACCAGCAAACAATTGAGGGTACTGTCCGGAAGCAAAAGGACTGTGCGGCAGAGATCAGGGAGAAACAAGATCTGCGTACGCATATCGACGGGACAATGGAAAATAAGCGCAAAGCGTACGCACTGTTAATGGAAGAGCAGCAGCAAGTCAGTTCACTGGGGGAGGGCATTCAAAAGAAGCTGCACAGCTATTCTTCCCGGCAGCGAGTACTGATGGATATGCAGAAGGCCTTCGAAGGCTACCATCTTGGGGTTAAGGCAGTCATGTCGCACAGGGATGCGCCTTGGTCGCGGAATGTCTGCGGCATTGTAGCTGATTTGCTGCAGGTACCGGCCGAATATGCGCTGGCCATTGAGATCGCGTTGGGCGGCGCTTTGCAGAACATTATCGTGGAAGATGCGGTTACAGCGAAAGCAGCGATTACTTTTCTGAAAAAAGCTAATCAGGGGCGGGCCACCTTTTTGCCGCTTGATGTGATAAAGACCGGACCTCCCCGGGATTATGAAGTCAGTGCCGCCCATGCCGACGGCTCGCTGGGCTTTGCGGCGGAGCTGGTAACCTTTGACGCGAAATACAAAACCGCCATAGATTCCCTGCTGGGCCGGATAATCATTGCCCGGAACATGGATGCGGCTTTGAGTATAGCCCGTAAATCCGGTTTCCGCGCCCGGATTGTAACCTTGGAGGGTGATGTAATCAGCCCCGGCGGTGCGATGACCGGGGGCAGCCACAATAAAAAGGGCTCCGGGTTATTGGGCAGAAGACGGGAAGTGGAGGAACTGCAGGCGGCGATTGTCGGCGTACAGCGGGAATGGGAAGAGAACCGGCAGCAATTGAACATGCTTGCCGGCCAAACCGAGGCTTTGACGGCGGAGATGCGCGGATTGCAGGAAGAAAGACAGCAATTGGAACTGGCACTGGCTACGCTGGAAAAAGAGGACGGACAATTAACCGAGGAAAAAAACCGGCTGGAGAAAATGCGGCAGGTTTTGTCCAGTGAAACAAACCTGCAGAACCGGACCCTTGACGATCTGCAGGTAAAAATTAACCACCTGGAAGGGGAAATTTCCACGCTGGAGGCCTCGGACCGCAAAACCCAGGCGGCCATTGAAATTTATCAGCGGGAGGTTGAAGAGCAGCAGTCCGCTTTACAGCAAGTTACCGCGGAAATGACCGAAACGAAAATTCGTTTGGCTGCTGTGGAGCAGGAAGAAATCACCGCGCGGAGAATGATCGAGCGGCTTTGCCAGTTGAAAGCCGCACACCAGGAGGAAAAACAGGTTAAAATGCGGGAGGTTGCGGAAAACGAGCGGGCCCTGGCGGAATTGGCGGCGGAGATTGAGGGCGGGCAAAAAGCCTGCGCCGAGGTTATTTTTCAGCGGGACGATCAGCATAAAGTATTGGAGCAGTGTAAAACCGACCGGCACCAAATTGTGGCTGATGTGAACGCTTTGGAAAAGAACAGCCGCGATTTGCGGTGTCAAAACCAGGACCTCCAGGCTAAGCTGCATGAATTGCAAATCAAGCAAACCCATTGCAGTTACGAATCTGAGACGAAGAGCAAATATCTGTGGGAAAATTACGGGCTTGTATGGGACGCGGTAAAAAGTGAATATGCCGAAACTGTGAATATTGAGGAGGCCGAGGAAAAACTGGGGGTCTTGCGTGAAGAAATGAAAGCCATGGGTCCGGTAAATATGGGGGCCGTTGCGGAATATGAGCGGGTTTGCCAGCGTTTTGAATTTCTTTCCGCCCAGGCGCAGGATCTGGAGCAGGCGCAGGTGGCTTTGCTGCAGGTTATTTCCGAAATGGACAGCACCATGCGCAAACAATTCATGGAAGCCTTTCAAGCGATTGACCGTCATTTTTCCACTGTGTTTCAAGAGCTGTTCGAGGGCGGGCATGCTCAGCTGCAACTGACGAATAAGGAGGACGTGTTGGAAACCGGGGTGGAAATAATCGCCCAACCGCCCGGAAAAAAGCTGCAGAACCTGTCTCTTTTGTCCGGCGGCGAACGCGCCTTAACCGTCATTTCCCTGTTGTTTGCCATGCTGCGCACGAAACCAACGCCCTTCTGCGTGGTGGATGAAATCGATGCGGCCCTGGATGAGGCAAATGTGAACCGTTTCGCCCAATTCCTGCGTAATTTAGCGGACCATAGTCAGTTTATTGTGATCACCCACCGGAAATCCACCATGGAATACGCCAATGTAATGCATGGCATTACGATGGAAGAGCAGGGCGTATCAAAATTGCTTTCGGTAAAATTCATGGAACAAGCGGGTTGACGACGTAATGATTATATTCATAGAGAAGCTATGAGGAGGATATGATGGGATTTTTCGATAAGCTTAAAGAGACCCTGGGTTTTGACAAGCTAAAAGAAGGGCTGACCAAAACCAGGAGCGCCTTTACCGATAAGATCGAACAAATAATTACCGGCTACCGAAAAATTGATGAAGAGCTTTTGGAAGAGATTGAAGAGGCCATGATTCAGGCCGATATCGGCGTGCATACCACCACGCGGATCATCGGCGAGGTGCGGAAAACGGTGAAGAAGGAGCAGATTGAATCACCCCAGGCTCTTTATGAGGTGTTGGCCCAGAAAGTGGCAGACATGCTGGGACACGAGATAAAACCTTTAAACCGGGCCGCTGAAGGTCCGACGGTGATTTTGGTGGTCGGGGTCAACGGCGTTGGCAAAACGACAACGATTGGCAAACTGGCTTTTCATATGAAGCAGGCCGGCGACAAAGTCTTGCTGGCGGCCGGCGATACCTTCCGGGCGGCGGCCATTGACCAACTGGAAATATGGGGGGAGCGCGTGGGTGCGGAGGTTATTAAACAAGCGGAAGGCTCCGACCCGGCCGCGGTTGTTTTCGACGCGGTACAGGCGGCGAAAGCCCGCCGGGCGGATGTGCTGATCATTGATACGGCGGGGCGTTTGCATAATAAGACCAACCTCATGGAAGAACTGCGGAAAATTACCCGGGTAATCAGCCGGGAAATTGGCGGGGCGCCCCATGAAGTATTGCTGGTGCTTGACGCCACCACCGGACAAAACGCCATCGCCCAGGCCAAAATATTTCAGGAAGTGGCGGGGGTTACCGGTGTGGCCCTTACCAAGCTTGACGGTACCGCCAAGGGAGGCGTTGTGGTCGCCATCAGTGCGGAGTTGGCCATGCCGGTAAAAATAATCGGGGTAGGCGAGGGCATGAATGATCTCCGGTTATTCGCCCCCGAAGACTTCGCCAGTGCTTTATTTAACCGTGACAAGGAATAAACCTTGACAAATCAGTTAAATTTGTTAAAATATACAGGTACGAAGGATTATTTGAATTAAAAGGATTGAGCCTTGGTGATTGAGAAAGTTGCCCGCATTACGCTTTTGCTTGATTTTTACGGCGGCCTGCTGACTGAAAAACAGCAGTTGTGTTTGGAATTGCATTATAATCAGGATTTGTCGCTGGCGGAAATTGCGGAAACTTTTACGGTGAGCCGTCAAGCGGTGCACGATATTTTAAAACGGGCCGAAAACCTGCTCGAGGACTATGAGGCAAGGCTGGGGCTGCTGGAGCGTTTTCTGCGCAACCGGCACGTTTTGTCCCAGGTGCTTGCCCGCATGAAAGATATATCGGCCAAAATGACTGGCGCAAGCCAGATCGCTTTGCAGACGGAAATCGATGATCTGCGTCTGTTATTGGAAAAAATGATTGAAGAAGAGTAATTAATGCACACGGAGGGTACAACTGTGATATTTGAGGGCTTAGCGGACAAACTTCAGCAGACCTTCCGGAAATTGCGGGGACGCGGGAGGTTAACGGAAGCTGATGTGGTGGAAGCGATGCGTGAAGTACGCATGGCTTTGCTGGAGGCGGATGTCAATTATAAAGTAGTAAAAGATTTCGTCGCCAGGGTGAAGGAACGGGCGATTGGCCAGGACGTACTGGAAAGCCTGACCCCGGCTCAACATGTTGTGAAAATTGTCAATGAAGAACTCACCGCTTTGATGGGGGGAACCCAGAGCCGGATAGCGGTTGCGAATAATCCGCCCACGGTGATCATGCTTGTGGGGCTGCAGGGGGCGGGTAAAACAACGACGGCCGGCAAACTGGCCAATCTCCTGCTGCAGCAAAACCGGCGCCCCCTGCTGGCAGCCGCGGATGTTTATCGTCCCGCAGCCATTAAACAGCTGCAGGTATTAGGCGAGAAACTGGATATTCCCGTTTACAGTGACGAAGAAAGCAAAAACCCGGTGCGCATCAGCCAGGAAGCGGTGCATACGGCCATTATGAAGGGGCGCGACGTCGTAATCGTTGATACGGCGGGGCGTTTGCACATCAATGAGGAACTGATGGCGGAGCTGCAAAATATTAAGCAAAGCATCCGGCCGCATGAAATTCTGCTGGTGGTTGATGCCATGACCGGACAGGACGCCGTCACGGTCGCCGAACATTTCGACGGTCAATTGGGTGTGGACGGCATTATTCTGACCAAACTGGATGGTGATGCCCGCGGCGGCGCCGCCTTATCCATTAAGGCAGTTACCGGAAAACCCATAAAATTTGCCGGTATGGGTGAAAAGCTGGATGCTTTGGAGCCCTTCCATCCTGACCGGCTGGCTTCGCGTATTCTCGGCATGGGTGATGTTTTAAGCCTCATTGAAAAGGCGGAACAGTCCCTTGATCTGGAAAAGGCCCAGGACATGGAAAAAAAGATGCTGCGGGCGGAATTTACCTTCGAGGAATTTCTTGAGCAGCTCCGGCAAGTGCGTAAGCTCGGGCCCCTGGACCAATTGCTTGGCATGCTGCCCGGCATGGGTAATCTAAAAAAGATGCCGGGTATGGAAGTAAACGACAAGGAAATGAAAAGGGTGGAGGCAATCATTCTTTCGATGACCAAGAAAGAACGCCGCAATCCTCAGCTTATTGACGGCAGCCGCCGGCGGCGTATTGCGAAAGGCAGTGGCACCCAGGTGCAGGACGTCAACAGACTGTTGAAACAATTTGTCGAAGTGAAGAAAATGATGAAACAGTTGCAAAGCATGCAGAAGTCGGGCAAGAAAGGCAAGTTTAAACTTCCTTTTATGCGCTGAATATACATGGTATTACGTAAAGGAGGTGAAACTAATGGCAGTTAAAATTCGTTTGATGCGTATGGGGGCAAAAAAGCGTCCCTTCTACCGCGTAGTTATTGCTGATTCACGCTCTCCGCGGGACGGCCGCTTCATTGAAAACATCGGTACTTATGATTCTACAAAACAACCGGCCGTTGTTGATATTGATGCCCAAAAAGCAATGGAATGGATGCAAAAAGGCGCTCAGCCTACAGATACCGTTCGCTCCCTGTTTAGTGAAGTTGGGATCATGAAGCAGTATGATGCACTGAAAAATGGTAAGAAAGAGGCGTAATGCCAAGGGGGACATACAATGCGGGAATTAGTGGAGATAATTGCAAAGGCCCTTGTTGATCACCCCGAGGAAGTTGCGATTAAAACCTTGGAAGATAATCGTTCCACGGTTTTGGAACTGACTGTTGCGCCTGAAGATATGGGTAAAGTTATTGGCAAACAGGGGCGGATCGCGAAGGCTATCCGCACCGT
The DNA here is from genome assembly GCA_002411145.1 of Firmicutes bacterium UBA5324. GTDB lineage: Bacteria > Bacillota > Negativicutes > UBA11029 > UBA11029 > UBA11029. Next base: position 31,851 of record DHRA01000050.1, read on the forward strand.
TGTCAAGGCTGCCGCTACTAAAGAGGGCAAGAAGGTAAGCTTAGAAATTCTATAACGGGGTGCAGGAAGATGGAACAAATTACCCTTAAGGTTCCGGTGACGGTGAAAGCAAAGGTCACGGAAGATTTAAAAAAACGCATGACTGCGGATATGCAGGAAACCGTACGCAAGATTGACATTGAACTGCAGCAAATCGATTTCCAGGCTAAGCGCATTATGGCCGAACAGGCGAAGGTTGATCAGCAGGGTTTGGTTACCATTCGACAGCAGGTTGAGGCGGAAAAACAAAAACGCCTGGACGCAAAAAATCAGGTTCTGGAGCGTATCAAAGAGGTCGCTAAGTTGGAAATCGGTGCAGAAATCGGCCAAGGTCAGATTGAAGGAACGTTCACATTGAAACCCGGCGACAACTTGCATGCGGTGATGGGTACGGAAATTCTCCTTGAAGACGGCAAAATTATCGCCATCCGCGCATAGTGGGTGGTGATTTTATGCTTAAAAGAGTTAAGATCGGAAAAATCAGCACACCTCACGGCGTGCGCGGTGAAATGCGCGTTTTGCCGCTTACTGATTTTCCGGAGCGTTTTAAAAGTTTAACCGAGGCATTTTTGGAAGACGGGCGTCCCGTGGTGGTGGAATCCGCGCGGCCCCATAAACAATTTTATTTATTAAAATTGAAAGGTTTTGACACTCCCGAAGCGGTTATGGCCTTGCGTAATATGATGTTGGAGGTTGATCGCTCCGCAGTCGCACCGTTACCACCGGGACATTATTATGTCTTCGATCTAGTAGGTATGCATGTGTTTACCGCCGACGGGGAAGAACTGGGGGAAATTTCCGATGTGCTGAAAACCGGCAGTAATGACGTGTACGTCGTTGAGCCTAAACCGCTACAGGACAAAAAGCTGCCCCAGATCCTCATCCCGGCCCTGAAAAGTGTCGTGCTGGAGATAAATGTTTCCGTCCAAAAAATGGTTGTCCAATTGCCGGAAGGACTGGTCTAGTAACATGCGCATCGATATTGTAACCCTATTTCCGGAAATGTTCGCCCCCCTGTTTCACAGCATCCTGAAAAGGGCGCAGGATAACGGCACGCTTGCCATTCAGGTGCATAATCCCCGGGATTTTACTGTGGACAAACATCACATTGTGGATGATTACCCCTTTGGCGGAGGTTCGGGCATGGTGATGAAGCCTGAACCAATTTATGCGGCTGTGGAACATATCCGCGACCTTGTCCCGGAGAAAGAAACCCGTGTACTCCTGATGTGCCCTCAAGGCCGGAAATTTACGCAAAGCCACGCCCTGCGCCTGGCAGGGGAGGAGCATCTGGTGTTTTTGTGCGGTCATTATGAAGGGGTGGATGACCGTATAAGGCAGCACCTGGTTGATGAGGAAATCTCCATCGGAGATTATGTACTGACCGGTGGTGAATTACCCGCGATGGTTATTATCGATGCCATCGCCAGGATGCTTCCGGGGGTCCTGGGGGCAGCCGACGGGGCCAGCAGTGATTCCTTTTATACCGGTCTGCTTGAATACCCGCAATATACCAGACCCAGAGAGTTCCGGGGCTGGGAGGTGCCCGCTATGCTCCTTTCCGGTGATCACGGAAAGATAGCGCGCTGGCGGCGCAAAGAATCGCTGCGCAACACTTTGCTGCGGCGACCGGACTTGCTGGAGAAATTCCCGTTGACCAAAGAGGATCTGAAACTATTGGCAGAAATTAAAGCAGAGACAGGGCAAGGAGACTGACTTTCATGGCCGCAAAAGTATATCTTGCATTATTGCATTATCCCGTCTACAACAAGCGGGAGGAAGTGATTACCACTTCCATCACGAATCTTGATATCCATGATATCGCCCGCAGTGCCCGGACATATGCGGTGGAACGGCTCTTTTTTATCCATCCCGCCGAGGCTCAGCAGCGTCTGGCCCAGGATATTCTTCAATATTGGCAGCAGGGCTATGGGTCTACATATAATACCGACCGTAAAGAAGCGCTGTCCATCGTGAGGTTAACGCATACCTTGCAGGACGCGGTGGAGGAAATCCGGGTGGCCTGCGGCCGACTGCCGGTGATTATTACCACAGATGCCCGCATATTTCCCAATACGATCAGCTATCAGGAACTGCGGTCCAAGATGGAGCGCGACGACAGGCCTTACCTGGTATTATTCGGTACCGGCTGGGGCATTGAGCGGGAACTGATGCAAAGCTTCGACTACATTCTCGAACCGATTATTGGCCGGGGGAACTATAACCATCTCTCGGTGCGGGCGGCCGCAGCCATCATTCTTGACCGGCTGTTGGGACGGTAGCATGATAGATAATTTCCTTGATTTTGTATTTATCTTCTGCTATAATGATTTTATGTGAAAAACGGGCGGTCCACTGCCGGGTGTGTGCCGGTTATGAACGTCTATGTTGGAAGGAGGGGCAATCAAATGAATGTAATTAAAATGCTGGAACAAGAACAACTGCGTAAGGATATTCCGCAGTTTCGCCCTGGCGATACGGTTAAAGTACACGTGAAGGTTGTGGAAGGCAGTCGTGAGCGTATTCAGGTGTTTGAAGGCGTGGTTATCGACCGGAAAAGCGGTGGTGTGCGCGAGAACTTCACCGTGCGCCGTGTATCTTACGGTGTCGGTGTGGAAAGATCTTTTCCGATCCATTCGCCGCGTATCGAAAAAATAGACGTAGTACGTCGCGGTATTGTACGTAGAGCCAAATTATATTATCTGCGTAATCTTACCGGTAAAGCAGCTCGTATTAAGGAAAGACGCTAACCAACGAGGGACTGGTATACAGTCCCTTTTATTGTTAATATTGGGGTGATTAATAATGCCTTCCTTTGACAAGCAGGAGATCATCGAATGGATTAAAGAATGGGGTACCTCCTTTATTATCGCCATTGCTTTGGCGATGTTCATCCGGACCTTCATTGTTGAACTATACATGGTTGAGGGTCCGTCCATGACTCCGACCCTGATTAACGGGGAACGCCTGGTGGTCAATAAATTCATTTACCGCTTTCAAAAACCCGTAAAAGGCGAAGTGGTGATATTTCGCTATCCCAAAGACCCGAGCCGGGACTTTATCAAAAGGGTGATTGCCACGGAGGGTGATACCATTGAAATTCGCGACGGCCGTGTCTATGTAAACGGGCAACAATTGAGCGAAGGCTACATAAGAGAAAAAACCCGCGGTTCTTATCCGCTGTCTACCGTGCCGGAGGGAACAGTTTTTGTCATGGGTGACAATCGGAATAACAGTGAAGACAGCCGCTTTGCCGATGTGGGCTTTGTACCGTTACATCTATTCAAAGGCAAAGCAATACTGGTATTCTGGCCGGTCGGAAACTTTAAAATGTTACACTAGGAGTGTTCATCTATGCTGATCCAGTGGTTTCCCGGGCATATGGCCAAAGCAAAAAGGCTTGTGCAGGATCATTTAAAACTGGTGGATGTGGTCATTGAACTGGTCGACGCGCGTATTCCCGGCAGCAGCCGCAATCCGATGATCGCGGAAATAGTGCAAGGCAAACCCCGCATCGTCGCGTTGAATAAGGCGGACTTGGCTGATCCGCGTCTTACCCGGCAGTGGGTAGCAGCTTTCAAACAGGAGGGTGTTTCCGCGGTAGCCGTTGACTCATTGGGCGGAAAGGGTCTGCAGGACCTGATTGCCGTCACGAAGGCGGCCGCCGGCGAAAAAATGCTGGCGCTTGCTGCCAAGGGGCGTAAAGCGCGGGCGGTACGGGCGATGATCATTGGCATCCCGAATGTGGGTAAATCATCATTGATAAACCGGCTGGCCGGTACGGGAAATGTGAAAACCGGAGACCGTCCGGGGGTTACGAAAGGGAAACAGTGGATAAGAGTAGGCAGTGATTTTGAACTCCTTGACACGCCGGGTATTCTCTGGCCCAAGTTTGAAGATCCGGAGACAGGGATAAAGCTTGCCCTCACCGGGGCCATCAGTGACGAGGTCGTAGACGTGGAAGAACTGGCGCATCGACTGTTGCGGCAGCTGAGGGAGAGCTGTCCGGAGAGGCTTGCCGAACGCTATAAGCTGGACGATCTGCCGGAAAGCAATGCGGATTTGCTGATCAACATCGGGAAAAAACGCGGTTTTTTGCAAGCCGGCGGCGTTGTTGATCTGGACAAGGCGGCACGGACTGTGCTGCTGGAGTTCCGGGCGGGTAAAATGGGTCCCCTTACTTTGGATCGACCCTGATGGTAATCATATAAAGGGAGACTTGATTCAGGCGGGGTTTTAACCCCATCTGAATCCTAGTCGGAA
>DHRA01000050.1:36423-43649 GCA_002411145.1 Firmicutes bacterium UBA5324
GCCAGACAAGTTCACTTTTCGCCGGGTATTATTTGCGACATAAATAGACATTTTTTCCGACAAAGCTTATTCCGGCAGGGTTTTAACAATGCCGGGTCGAAATGTACATAATTTAAGAATTATTTTCGAGGTGGACAAATATGGATTTCACCAGCGCAACGGTGCGACAGATTGTGATCTGGCTGGAAAATCAAGAAGAGCTAGAGGATTGCCTTTTGGCTGGTTTGCTGGCGGATGCCCGCCAGGGGGTAAGAAATGCGGCCCGGCAATTTCAAAAACGACAGGCTCGCGCCGCAGCGGAAAAAGCACGGGTTAATGCTTTACATACCTACGAACGCGGCCAGCGGACTGCGGGATTCAGCTATATTGCAGGTGTTGATGAGGCTGGCCGCGGTCCGCTGGCCGGGCCCGTCGTTGCCGCCGCCGTCATATTGCCGCCGGATATTTACATACCGTGCATAAACGATTCAAAGAAGCTGTCACCGGTGCAAAGAGACGACTTGTATGACCGCATTTGTGCCGCGGCGGTCAGTTATGGCGTAGGCATCGCAGATAACAAACTTATTGACCGGATTAATATCTTACAAGCCACTTTTCAAGCGATGGCTGACGCGGTAGACCAACTGAAACCCAAACCTCAGATCCTGCTGAATGACGCGGTAAATAACCCGCGGATTCGCAATATTCCCCAGGTGCCGATTATCAAAGGCGATGCCCTGAGTATTTCCATCGCTGCCGCTTCCATCATTGCCAAAGTAACCAGGGATCGTCTGATGGATCAGTATGAGCTGGTTTACCCGCAATACGGTTTTGGTAAGCATAAAGGATATTTTACCCAGGAACATCAGCAAGCCTTGAGGAAATTCGGACCTTGTCCAATTCATCGACGAAGTTTTGCGCCCGTCGCGGAAGCGGAGGAGGATTCATATGCAGGTTAATCCTACATTTTTGCTAACCCAGGCAATGCAAAGTATTTCAGCCGGTGAACGGGCGGTGGAGAAAATGGAGCTAGCCGGCCAAGCCGCCATAAATACCGGGATAACGCAGGCTGTTGTTTTAAATTTTGCAAAGTTGGAACAGGCGATACTGCAATGGTTTTTTGCACAGCGCCCGGAACTGGGCGAAGCAATGGCTAAACTGTCGGCATTACAGAACCAGTTGGGCGATGCGTCCCTTACCAACCCGGGTGATCAGTCGGCGGAGATGGGCGATAAATTGGAAAAAATGAAAAATCTCCTGCATTCCTTAGTCATCTCACCGGAAGGAAATGCGGAGGAGAAGAACACAACCCCCGGAAAATCCATCCCCAAACTGCTGGCACTTGTCGCAGAGTTTGAACAGCTAACAAAGGCCCAATCACCGGCAGTGCAAACGAAGCTGGAGGGTGTCATTGCAAAACTCACCGCTTTAATCACCCAACTGAAACCGGAGTCGATTTTACCGGGTGATGCCGGCGCCTCCGGCGCAGTTGCGGGTGAAAATGCCGGTGAGCGCGCAAGGGCAGGTGTTACGACGAAAGATGCGACTGCCCCCGCGCTCCCGGCGGAAGAACTTACCGTCACCTCCGCCAAATCAACGGCGCCTCCCCGCGAGGGAAACCTGTCCCCGCTTGGGACCCCGGATACGGATTTGCCGGAGCATAACACCGGGGTCCCAAAGCCGGTGGAAATTATGAAGGCAGGGGAAATGCAGAAGCTTGCGCCGGAAAGCGTGAAAACAGTCCAAAATGAAGCGGCGGCCCCGCCCTCAACCGTACAAGCGGGTGGGGAACAGGCCGAAGAAGCCGCCGGCCCGCGAAACAGCCTGGCTGCCAATCCGCAGAATACTGCCGACAAAATTCCGGGTTCACTTCAGAGTAACGCTGTGGCTGTACGGCAGAAAATAATGGAAATTCTCCAGCAAGTGACGGAGTCTCTTGAGGAGTACGCACCAAGTGAAAAGCTGCGCAGTCTGCTGCAGGATATGGCCGCATGTGCAAAGGCGCTGCAGATTAATCCCGAAACAGCATGGGAAAGCTTGCTGCGTTATCCCTTAATTTACAAACAGACCTTGTCAAAAGCACTGAAGCTGTTGCAAGAATTGTCAAATACAAAACTCAGCGACGGTATTCAGCGGGATGTCGTGAATTTAATGCAGGAAATAACCGCGAATATGCATGTGCAAAATGCAGTGAATCAACTGCGACAGGAAAATCCTGCCCAACAGACGATGTATTTTCAGATCCCCTTACAAATCGGCAATGAGATCAGAAACGGGGAAATGCTGGTCGTACACCAGCGGGAAAAACAAGGACAAAAATGGGATATTGCGAGTTCCTGGTATAGGTTTTATCTGGAAACCCGGTTTCTCGGTCCTGTACAGATCAATCTGCAGGCGGTACAAAAACAGCTGAGCATTCACTTTGTGGTGACCGGAACGGAACAAAGTGCACTGTTGGAGCAACAAAAAAATCAATTAAGCCGGATATTAACGCATTATGGATATGAAGTGGCGGATATTACGTGCGGCGTCAGTAATATAACTCCGTTATTTATACTGGACTCGGACAGTGCTGACCGCCAGTGCGTAGACATCACCATTTAACCAATGGAGGATATATAGGAAATGCGGCGTATTTTAACCCAGAATTTAGTTTCAGGCATGAAATTGGCAAAGACTATTTATTCAAGCGACGGAGTTATCCTTTTGGGACAAGGTATGGAATTGCGTCCTCAATATATAAAAAGACTGCTTGATATGGAGATCATGTCCGTTTTTATTGACGATGAAATCAGCCAGGGCATAGAGTGCAACGATGTTATTGATGAGCGGACACGTATGGAAGCGGTCAAAACGGTGCGTGAGATTGTTCAATGTCATACGATGGGAAAAACTGTCGATGTGCGTAAGGCGAAACAACACGTTAATAATATTGTGGACGAACTGTTTTATTCAAAGGATATACTCGTAAATATGAGCGATTTACGGGCGAAAAGCGATTATACCTTTTACCATATGGTTAATGTTGCTGTTTTATCAGTTATGACCGGTATTTCCCTGGGCTATCATGAATTAAACCTGCGCGATTTGGGCGTGGGTGCTCTTCTGCATGACCTGGGAAAAGTGAAAATAGATGAAAATATCTATAATAAAACCGGCAAGCTGACGGATGAAGAATTTGAACAGATCAAGCAGCACGCGAGTTACGGCTTTGATATGGTGCGTAACATGGAAGCGGTCAACGTTCTCTGCGCACATGTGGCCTATCAGCACCACGAGCGTTTCGACGGACAAGGCTACCCCCGGGGCCTGCGGGGCAAAGGAATTCATGATTTTGCACGGATTGTGGCCCTGGCTGATGTTTATGATGCCCTTACGGCCGATCGACCCTACCGGAAAGCGATGCTTCCTTATCATGCGGTGGAATACCTGGTCGCCATGGGGGGAACGCAATTTGACCCGGACCTGACGAGTGTTTTTGTGGAGAACATTGCGATCTATCCCGTAGGCACTTTTGTTGAATTGAATACAAAGGAGAAAGCAATTGTTGTCACCGTTAACAAACTCCATAAAACCAGACCGGTTGTGCGCGTATTAACGGAAGCGGACGGAGCGCTGCTGAAGCAACCCTTTGAATTGGATCTCCTTAACTCACCAACCTATTTCATAAATGGCATCATTGAGGAGTTTTAAAGATGACAAAAGAAAAAATCAAGAAAGCCGTTGCCCTATCCTATAATCTCAAGCGGGACGCAGCGCCCCGGGTTATTGCCGCCGGGCAGGGTTTAACCGCCGAGGCTATCTGTCGTATCGCCCAGGAAGAACAAATCCCTCTGTACAAAAATGAGGGACTGGCGGAGCGTCTGGTGAGACAAGAGTTAAATACGCCTATTCCGCCTGAATTATATCCTGCGGTGGCGGAAATACTTGCTTTTGTTTACCGCCTTGATGCGGAGGAGCAACCGATTTAAAGCAAAGACCATGGGGTGTGTAATGAGTCGGAAACAGTCATTGGGAAAAAAAGGTGAAGAAGCGGCCCGGGCTTTTTTAGAAAGCCGGGGCTATAAGGTGGAGACCGTAAATTACCGGACGCCGGCGGGAGAAATTGACATCGTTGCCCGCGATAAGGCCGTCATGGTATTTGTGGAAGTGAAAACCCGTAAATCGCTAACCTTCGGGCTGCCTTACGAGGCGGTACACTTTCACAAACAGGCAAAAATCCGCCGGGTGGCGATGCAGTATCTGGCTGAGAAGGCGGTCAGCTGCCGGGGCATGCGTTTCGATGTGATATCAATCCTCATTTCCCCGGCCGGTGATTATCAAATCGAGCACCTTGTAAATGCCTTTTGAAGGAGGGACCCGCTTTGTCCAGGATTATTGTGGGAATTACGGGAGCCAGCGGCGCTGTCTACGGTGTGCGTTTGCTGGAAGTATTGCATGGGTCGGCGATAGAAACACACCTTGTGGTTTCGGAGGCGGGGAAAATGGTGGTGGAGCATGAATGCGGCCTTGCTTTTGAATATCTTGCCTCCCTGGCAGCCCGCACTTATCACGCGGATGACTTTACGGCTGCCCTGGCCAGTGGTTCTTTTCAAGCGCAGGCGATGGTTATTGTGCCTTGCTCCATGAAAACAATGGGTTTGATTTCCCAGGGCATTGCCGCGAATTTAATGGTGCGGGCCGCGGAATGCATGCTAAAAGAAGGCAGAAAACTGGTTTTGGTACCCCGTGAAACGCCCCTTACGGCCATCCACCTGGAAAATATGCTGAGGCTTGCCCGCATTGGCGCGCATATCTTACCGGCCAGCCCGGGTTTTTATCATTTGCCGGCAACGCTGCAGGAAGCGGTTGATATGGTGGTGGGAAAAATTTGCGACTTGCTGGCGGTGGAACATCGTTTATTTAAACGCTGGGAGGGGCCGCCGGCAAATGATAGTGGTTAGCCACATATTCGTCGATACCATGCTGATAAATATTCCGACTGCTCATACAATCGCCAAAAAACCTCAAATACCGGACAACGGAAGGACTCAACTCCTTGCCGTTGTTTTTTGTTATGACGGTCAGTTCCGGCAAATGACTTTCACCCATGATTAGTTGAGCGGATTTCAGTAAATGTTTAAATTGATAATCGGCCTGCGGCAGGGAGTAACCGATAAATACCCAGCGGTCCGCCTGCTGCAGCAGCATTTCCGCCTGGTGCCAAAGACAGCTGAAATAGTTGGTACGAAAATTTTTGCGAAAGCTGAAAGTGACGATGTGGGTAGAAAGATGCGGAATCCGGCAATGCGGACAGGCGAGACTCGAAAAAGAGGCGGCCGGCGGTGTATAGCCGAAGAGGGAGAAATCATGGGGGAATAAAAAAAGCTGGTCATGCAAGGCTGTTTGGGTGTCCGGGTCGAAGAACAGGTATTTGCAATTATCGCAATAGGCCCAATTTGCCGAACCATGTAATTTACAGACCGGTATGCGCTGGTTATCGGCGGCAAAATCCGTTAAAGGCTGAATGGAACATTGATAGTCGGGGCGGCAGCCGAGTGGGGCCAAATGTTTCTCTAGTACCATATCCCAATTCAAAGAAATAAAAGCGCTGTTTTCCTTCTGCAGTACATGCTCCAATAACTGTGAAATGGCGGGCGAAGGCTGATACCGTTTCTCAAGGATTTGAAATATACGGTGCGTCAGTAGCTGACGGATGGCCTGCAATTTTTTTGGGGTGTAGGCCTGACCTAAAAAATGTCCCGTCTGGGCGGAAAGATCAATGCAGGTATAAATATCCTCCAAGGTGGGAGCATGCTCATCCAAGCTCCGTATCTGGAAAACGCTTGCTAAAAAATCACGGATGATTGCGGTAAGAATTTCATTAATGTCCGGCGGGCCGGAAAGTTCCTGATGGTTAAATAGCTGCCGGACAATTTCCTGCTGTGTGGGAAGAGCAGCGTAACAGGAAAAGCCTGCTCCCAAGATATAAACGGTATTGATTTTTTTGTGCAATCCTGCCCCTCCTTTGGTGGATTTTTTCCGCAGCGCATGCGAAATAAAAAAACGGTGCTACTTTAGTATGTTCAGCAATCACACATATCATTTTAACTGTCTCTGTTGTGGAAAATAGAGGAAAATAATAAAGGCCCACCGAAGTTAAGGGATATGTTCTTGGAGAGGGGTTTAAGCATGCTTGCAAAAGTCAGCAGTGCGGCAGTAGTGGGCATTCACGGACAGCATATTGTGGTGGAGGCGGATATTGCCTTAGGGCTGCCCTGTTTCTCGGTGGTGGGTTTGCCGGATACTGCGGTCCGTGAAGCGGGGGACCGGGTACGCGCGGCGATAAAGAATTCCGGTTTTGAGTTTCCCATTAAACGCATCACGATAAATTTGGCCCCGGCGGATACGAAGAAGGAAGGCTCGGGTTTTGACCTGGCGGTGGCCGTGGGCATACTGGCCGCCAGTGGTCAGATTACGGACACTAATTTGGAAGACCTCGGCGTGATCGGCGAATTATCTCTCGACGGGTCTGTCCGACCGGTGCACGGGATGTTATCTATGGTGTCCGTCTTGAGGGAGAAAGGGGTCGGCAGGATTATCGTTCCCCCGGAAAACAAAGCCGAGGCGGCATTGCTGCCGGCGGCGCAGGTCTACGCGGTGGAAAATCTGCAGACCTTGGTGGAATATCTGAACGGGGAACGGACCCTGGAGCCGGTTGCCTCCTCTGTCGCACAGTTGTTCACCCAGCCGGAACCCCCCGGCGAAGACTTTTGCGATGTCAAGGGACAGGCCTATGGTAAACGGGCCATTGAAATCGCCGCCGCCGGCGGCCATAACATAGTGATGATTGGTCCGCCCGGATCGGGAAAAACCATGCTGGCCCGCCGGATTCCTTCGATTTTGCCGCCGCTTTCTTTTCCGGAAGCCCTGGAGGTGACCAAAATTTACAGTGTGGCCGGGCTGTTGCCGGATAAAAGATCCTTGATAACCACCCGGCCTTTTCGCAGTCCCCACCATACCATCTCCAACGTAGCCTTAATCGGCGGCGGGCGCATACCCCATCCCGGCGAAGTAAGTCTGGCCCACAACGGCATTTTGTTTCTCGATGAACTGCCGGAATTCCAGCGCAACGTGCTGGAGGTGCTGCGTCAGCCCCTGGAGGACGGCACCGTAACCATCGCTAGGGCGCTGGCATCCCTGGACTATCCCGCCGATTTTATGCTGGTGGCCGCCTTGAATCCCTGCCCGTGTGGAGAACACCTTTG
>DHRA01000086.1:0-20177 GCA_002411145.1 Firmicutes bacterium UBA5324
GTTCCGAAAGTCCAGGCGCCATCCAAATACTGCTCCATGCCTTCGGCGTGAAAGGGGACTTTTACCCGACCAGTATACCGACTGGGCCATTGGCAATTTTTTGACCCAGGCCCAAACCCACTCTTGGTTTAAAGATACGGTATTTGTTATTACAGCCGATCATCAGGCTGCAAGTGCCGGGAAAACAGAGGTTCCCGTCAAGAAATATCATATTCCGCTATTGATTTACGCACCTAACCTGATTACACCGGGGCGGGTGGACAGACTGATGAGTCAGATTGATATTCCCCCCACGTTGCTTGGGTTGTTGAACTTCTCTTATGACTCACGCTTTATGGGTTATGATCTGTTGCATTTGCCGGCTGGACAGGAACGGATCTTTATCAGCACTTACCAGAATCTCGGTTTTGCCAAAGGGAACAAACTGGTAGTTTTAAAACCCAAGGGGCAAATCACCCTCTATCAGATTGATTACCAGACGGGTCAATATATTCCTTTGCCGGAGGACCCCGTCCTGATCACTGAAGCCATCACCTGGTATCAGGGAGCGAGTATGCTTTATAAGACCGGCAATTACCGCGCGGTTTATTAAGGAGGGAGACGCATGAGAAACAAGCCTAACGACCATGGTGTTATGCAGTTAAGGCGCGCTTTCAATTGTTCTTATCACGGACTGTTGGGGTGCTGGCGGGAAGAGAGTTCTTTTCGCAAGATTGTACTGTTATTGGTGTCATTGGTACCGGTTGCTTTTTTAATTCCGCTGACAATCTTGGAACGGGTACTCTTAATTCTGCCGCTGGGCATTGGCCTGCAAGTTGAATTATTAAATTCAGCCATTGAAAATGTGGTGGATCTCAACACCCAGGAGATCCACCCCCTGGCAAAAAAAGCTAAAGACATGGGTTCGGCGGCTCAGTTTGTCAACCTGGTCATGTTGGCCGTAGTATGGCTGCTGCTGTTAGGTAGTAAAATAATTCGGCAATAGCAATAGGATCAGTGATAATGGCTGCGTTTTTGGTTTTGATTTGCAAAAAAATACTACAGTGTTTTGACACGATCCATGGTTTTTCTTAACATGGTTTTTCTTAACATTGACAGATAATCTCATTTTGGATACAATATTCATATATAAAAAAAACTAAATCTTGTATGAGCAGGCGATACACTGAAGTAAGTGTGTGGGGCTGGGCTGATGAAATTCGGCAGCAGGAGAGAAATACCTGTGGGACTATAATTGGGAAAAATTATGGTGCCACAGGTATTTTTTGGTTCATATGTTATCATGGGAGGCGTGTAATATGGTGATAAATAAACAGCAGGCCGCATTAAGTTCAGTGTTCGCAGCGATATTTCTTACCGGCATGAAGCTGGGAGTAGGCTTTTTTACGGGCAGTTTAGGTATTTTGTCCGAGGCCTTACATTCCACCCTGGATTTGTGTGCGGCGGTAATTACTTTTCTTACGGTAAGGGTTTCCGACAAACCGGCGGATGTCAAACATCACTATGGGCATGGAAAACTGGAGAGTTTTTCCGCCTTGTTCGAAACCATCCTGCTCTTTATTACCTGTGGCTGGATCATTTATGAGGCGGGGGAAAAATTGTTTCTGGGGAAGACCGTGGAATTGGTGGGTATTCACTGGGGCGTGTTGACGATGCTCATCTCCATCGCGGTTGATTACTCCCGGGTCAGGGTATTGAAAAAGGCCGCCAAACAGCATGCCAGCCAGGCCCTGGAGGCGGATGCCCTTCACTTTAGCAGTGATGTATGGAGTTCGTCAATTATTATTGCCGGTCTGCTCTGTGTTTGGCTGGGCAATAAATTTAATATCCCTTTGTTAAAATTAGCGGATCCCATCGCGGCTTTAGGCGTAGCTCTCCTGGTCATTAAAGTAAGCATCCACCTGGCGAAAGACGCCATTGATGTATTGCTGGACACGGCGCCGCGCGGGATGAAAGAAATGATAAATAAAGAAATCAAAGAGGTCCTGGGCGTGTTGCAAATTGCCGATATTCGCGTGAGAGTCGCCGGGGCTTTCTATTATATAGACGTGAATATTGGCACCGACCCCAGTCTGAGCCACGGGGAAGTGCATGCAATTGTCCATGAAATCAGAGAAAGAATTTATGCAAAAATCCCCCGGTGTGATATTATTATCAGTACCTTTCCCGCGCCCGCGGGGGAGGTTGCCGCCAATGGTATCACCCCGGTCATTCGCAATATCATCGGCCAGTTCACTAATTGCACCAATGTACACAATATTCACGTTTATGAAATAGATGGGAAGAAGAAGGTTACGGCGCATATCGAATTAAAGGAGAACCTGACGTTAAAGGAGACCCATGACTTAGCCCACAAAATTAGCCAGGCGAGCCAGCAAACGGTTGCCGAGATTGACAGTGTAAATATCTATTTTGAATGCGCTGAGCAAGTGATGGAGGCGGAAGATATTACCGAAGCCCGGCGTGACCTTGTGGAAGCCGTCAGAACCGCGGTAAATAAATTAGATACCAATTTTGACTGCCACGCCATCAGGCTGTATGGTAAGGAGAATAAAATTTCCAGCTTTTTACATTGCGGCGTGCGGGGGGATTTTACCGTTGATAAACTTGAAGCAATCTCAAACAATATTAAAAGCTATTTAAAAAAGAATGTCCCGCAGTTGGATAACGTGCATATTCATTTTGAGCCGTGGGACAGTGTGCCGGAGGGAAGTGCGGACAACGGTATCAGTAATCAGGAGTCAGAATTCAGAATTCAGAAGGTCTAGGGTTCCGGGAAATTTTCCTTTTACATCCGGTTCTATGCATAAGAAAAATGCCTGGCGCGGCACGCCAGGCATTGTCCGCCGCGGAGGGAAGGGCAGACCCTCCGCAGGCGGGCCTTTTTTAGTTAAGGGGTAGAGAAATGGGTTGTTATGCTAAGCAAGGCAGAACAAACAAGATATTATTTTGGGTTACATAGCTGTTTTGTAGATAGCGATTACATCAGCCAGCGTGGCTTTACGCGGGTTGGTGTATTGGCAAATATCCTTCATCGCGTTTTGTGCCATGACTTCGAAGTCTTTTTCCTTAACGCCAAGTTCAGCCAGACCGGCGGGGATGCCCACCTCGGCGGACAATCTCTTGATGGCGGCAATGGCTTTGTCAGCGGCCTCGATAACGGACAAACCTTCAATGTTCTCGCCCATGGCTGCGGCGATGTCCGCGAAACGTTCCGGACAACCGATTATATTGAAGGTTTCAACGTGGGGCAGCAGGATGGCGTTGCAGACACCGTGCGGCAGGTTATAGAAGCCGCCCAATTGATGGGCCATGGCGTGTACATAACCAAGGGATGCGTTGTTGAAGGCCATGCCGCCGAGGTATTCGGCATAGGCCATTTTGTCACGGGCGTCAAGGTTTTCACCGTTCGCCACGGCTTGGCGCAGGTTGGTGGCGACAAGTTTAATGGCCATCAAAGCGGCGGAGTCCGTGACCGGTGTGGCAATTGTGGACACATAAGCTTCCACGGCATGGGTAAGGGCGTCCATACCGGTGGCCGCGGTTAAGGCGGGAGGCATACCGACCATCAGCAGAGGATCATTAACGGCTACGGTCGGCGTGGTACGCCAGTCGGCGATAGCCATTTTTACATGGTTGGAGGTATTGGTGATAACGGCAAAACGCGTCATTTCAGAAGCGGTACCGGCGGTGGTATTAATCGCGATGAAGGGGGGCAGGGACTTGGTGGACTTATCGATACCTTCAAAATCGCGGATATTGCCGCCGTTGGTGGCGACCAGGCCAATGCCTTTTGCACAGTCGTGGGAGCTGCCGCCACCCAAAGACATAAGGGTATCGGCGCCGCTTTCCTGATAAAGCTTCAGGCCGTCATGGACGTTTTTGTCCGTCGGGTTGGGCTCGGCACCCGCGTAAATTGTCACTTTAATGCCTGCCGCTTCCAACAGGCCTTTGATGTCTTCGGCCATGCCGCCGGGACGACCGAGAAAAGCATCTGTAACCATAAAAACGTTCGTTCCGCCAAGTACTTTTACTTGCTTAGGAACTTCTTTGTGTGCGCCGACACCCATCAGGCTCACGGTAGGAATAAAATAACCAAATACTTGTTCACCTACTGCCATTGATAAATCCTCCTCTTTTGGGTTGTTAACCCGCTTATTTTTACACTTACTTTATAATGCAAGAGCCGTGCCAAAACCAAATGTCCTAACTTTAAGGGGAAAAAGGTGGTTTGTGCAAAAGAGTGTCCCGCCCGTGGAACACTCTTTTAGAAATACTGTTCCAATATTGAAACGTTTCTCCGCGTTTGGCGGACAGGCAGGTAAAAATTTCAGAAAATATACGTCAACTGGCAGATCAGTTGGCTGGCATCAATATCTTCGGTGCGGGGGTTGTATACTAAGCAAAGGCAGAACAAACATGTTATTACTGTGTGTTACATAGCTGTTTTGTAGATAGCGATTACATCAGCCAGCGTGGCTTTACGCGGGTTGGTGTATTGGCAAAGATCCTTCATCGCGTTTTGCGCCATGACTTCGAAGTCTTTTTCCTTAACGCCAAGTTCAGCCAGACCGACGGGTATGCCCACTTCGGCGGACAATCTCTTGATGGCGGCAATGGCTTTGTCAGCGGCCTCGATAACGGACAAACCTTCAATGTTCTCGCCCATGGCTACGGCGATGTCCGCGAAACGTTCCGGACAACCGATTATATTGAATTTTTCAACATGGGGCAGCAGGATGGCGTTGCAGACACCGTGCGGCAGGTTATAAAAGCCGCCCAACTGATGGGCCATGGCGTGTACATAACCAACGGATGCGTTGTTGAAGGCCATGCCGCCAAGGTATTCGGCATAAGCCATTTTGTCACGGGCGTCAAGGTCTTCACCGTTCGCCACGGCTTGGCGCAGGTTGGTGGCGACCAGTTTAATGGCCATCAGAGCGGCGGAGTCCGTAACCGGCGTAGCAATCGTGGACACATAAGCCTCGACGGCATGGGTAAGGGCGTCCATACCGGTGGCCGCGGTTAAGGCGGGAGGCAAGGCGACCATCAGCAAAGGATCATTTATGGCAACAGTCGGCGTGACACGCCAGTCGGCGATAGCCATCTTTACATGGTTGGAGGTGTTGGTGATAACGGCAAAACGCGTCATTTCAGAAGCGGTACCGGCGGTGGTATTGATCGCGATGAAGGGGGGCAGGGACTTGGTGGACTTATCGATACCTTCAAAATCGCGGATATTGCCGCCGTTGGTGGCGACCAGGCCAATGCCTTTTGCACAGTCATGGGAGCTGCCGCCGCCCAAAGACATAAGGGTATCGGCGCCGCTTTCCTGATAAAGCTTCAAGCCGTCGTGGACGTTTTTGTCCGTCGGGTTGGGCTCGGCACCCGCGTGGATTGTAACTTTAATGCCTGCCGCTTCCAACAGGCCTTTGATGTCTTCGGCCATGCCGCCGGGACGACCGAGAAAAGCATCTGTAACCATAAAAACATTCGTTCCGCCAAGTACTTTTACTTGCTTCGGAACTTCTTTGTGTGCGCCGACACCCATCAGACTCACGGTAGGAATAAAATAACCAAATACTTGTTCACCTACTGCCATTGATAAATCCTCCTCTTTTGGGTTGTTAACCCGCTTATTTTTACACTCATTTATAACGCAAGAGCCGTGCCAAAACCAAATGTCCTACTAGAGCCCGGCGGAGGGCCTGTTTAGAAAAGTGATTGCAAAGAGCGGCATGATTCAGGGGTGAATATTATGGGATCGCTGGTGGCACGACAATGTTATGAAAATAATTAGTGAAAAATACGTGACTTTAAGGGAGAAAAGACGGTTTGTTCAAAAGAGTGTTCCGTCCGTGGAACACTCTTTTAGAAATACTGTTCCAATATTGAAACGTTTCTCCAGGTTTGGTGGACAGGCAGGTGAAAATTTTAGAAAGTATACGTCAACTGGCAGATTAGTTGGCTGGCATCAATATCTCCGGTGCGTTTGTCTTTTAAATCGCTATACATGATTGTGGCGATGGCGTTATCCAATACGGTGTATTCCACGCCATATTGGAAGCCTTTAACGTTTTTAAGGGCGCCAATACTGTAGGTGTCATACGGATTCATGCCGGTACCGGTATTGGCCACACGGGCATAGTCATTATTGAAGGTTGAAAAGCCGAAGTTGTCAAAGAGGGGATCGGCCTGTCGGTAACCGACCCACAGTCCGTAGCTTTTCGGCTGGGCGGCGTCGGCTCCCAGATATTTTACTTTGGCCATCCAGGCTTTGGCGGATTGTCCGCCGTTGGCGGCTTTCACGTAAGCGGCGCGGTTTTTGCCGTATTCAAAGGTTAGCTTGAGGTCGGGTATCCCCTTATAGGTAAAGCCCGCGGCCAGGGAATTATAGTAGTCATTTTCCTGGTCTTTTGCATAAGAAACACTAAGGCTGAGGTCCTTGCCGGGGGTATAGCCGATATTGCCAACCAGGTAAGTATAGCCCGCCGTTTCCAGACAGCCGCCCACCAGCAGCAGTTTGTTTCCGCCAATGTAGGAGCCTACCGCGATGCCGTCGGCCGGACCGTCGGCTTCGGCCAGCAGGCCCTGGCCGAGTAAGAGGAACTGCCGGCCAAGGATCATCAGGTCAAAGCCCAGCCCTTTACCAATAATATAAGCCTGGGTCAATTGCCCTTTACCGTCACTTGTTCCGCCGGGGCTAAAGGCAGTTTCTCCTTCGTACTTGCCATGGAAGGTCAGATCGGCGTTTAAAGGGGATGTTATTTCCAAACGCAGGCGTGTGCCGTTTTGGGCGCTGGTGGGTGAATCTTTACCCCATTCATAGCGTGTGCGCACCTCGCCGCCGATTTTGACTTTGGCAGCTTTTTCTTTTACCCCGGCGCGGATACCCATTTTCTCCAGTTCAGGGCTGAATTCCGCTTGTAATTTGGCGATTTCAATTACCTGTTCATCGGTGGCCTTATCCTGGTTGATCATGGCCTTGGCGGCAATGATGGCGAATTCGTAACGGGTCAGCACTCTTTCGCCCTGAAAGGCGGTGCTTTGGTAACCGGGGAGAAGGCCGGCGTCGGCCAGTGTGGCTGCGGATTTATACGCCCAGTGATCGGCGGGAACATCCGCCAAGGCCGCCGCGCCGGCCGTACCGCCAAAGCCCAGTACAAGCGCCAGCACGCACAGGAATACCAATTTTCTTATCATGTTTTTTCCTCCTCAGATTATAGAGTGTGCGTATGGTTTAAGGCCGGGGGAGTTTAACAGGCAACATGCCTTGCACCTCCTTTGCATCGTTGATCTTCTTGCCGATTGGTCCGGGGATGCTTGCTTTGTGATTATGAGTCCCCGTTAAAAGGTACTTGCAATTTTTTTGCCAAGCGTAGAGAGGGGGCTTGACAGCGATCACGGAAAAGTAAGCCCGCGCTCAATAGAGGAGGTTTGCCTGCGAAAACTGTTTTGGAGAGGTGTTCCGGCGATAAAAATGAGCTTGCGAAACAATGGAAGATAAGATAAAGTAGAGATAACAGAAAATTGCAATAAAAAACCTTAACTCCCACTTGTATTGGTGCCGCTGAGTTAAGGTCTCTTTATCTAAAAAAACTTTTACGTGTACAAGGACCGGGTTGACACCTTTGGCGTAACTTTAAACAGGATACAGGGCAGTACTGGAGGCGGTAATGGTATGGAGAAGAGAAATGAACCAATATTTGAGGTCCTACAGAAGACGGCTATAGGTATAAATAGTCTGGGTAAGGTGATAAATGGCAGCTTATGGAGCTTTGCGGTATACACCGACAAAATGCCGGGACACGATCATCCGGTTACCTGGACAGGCTCCTTCCGCAAAATGCTCGGGTTTTCCGGTGAAACGGAATTCCCCAATTTTCTCATATCCTGGACGTCCAGAATCCATCCAGCGGACAGGGACCGGGTACTGCAGGCTTTGACTTTGCACTTGGCGGATTACTCCGGGGGAACGTGCTTTGACGTGGAATACCGTTTTCGGATACACAGCGGGGATTATCTTTGGTTTCGTTCCACCGGTGCGACCGTCCGGGAACGGGCGGATAAGCCGGCCACCTTTATTGGCACGCTGCTTAATATCCATGCGCAAAAAGCCCTGGAACTGGAAATGGAATTCCTGCTGACCCGCTTTGCACTGATCAGCTTTGCTTTAACAGAGGGACCCTGGGATATGAAAGTAGTTTACGATGACCCGCTAAACCCGCAGAATGAATTTTGGTGGTCGCCGCAATTTCGTTATGCGCTGGGGTTTAAGGAGGAGGATGAATTCCCTGCTGTGCTGGGCAGTTGGAGTGATCGGCTGCATCCGGAGGACCGGGAAAGGACACTGCAGGCTTTTTCCCGGCATCTCACCGATAATACCGGAGAGACTCCGTACTCCATTGACTACCGTTTACGTCTGAGGAACGGAGAATACCGCTGGTTTCATGCCCGTGGCACCACCGTGCGGGATGAACAGGGCAGGCCATTACGGGTGGCGGGCACGATTAGGGATATTGAACACGAAAAACCAAAAAACCTGGAAATCCAAGCGCGCTTAAATCGCTATTGTGAGATTATCAATACCCTTGCGAAAAAACAGGGCTCAGATCCGGAACGGACATTTATCGGCCCGGAGATGGCCGATTTGGTAAAAAACATTGAAAAATATGCCAAGGTTGAAGCGCCTTTGCTTATTACCGGGGAATCGGGGGTGGGCAAGGAGGTAGTGGCCGATCTGATTCATAATTTCAGCGACCGAAAATCCGCGCCATTCTTAAAAATAAATTGCGGCGCTATTCCGGAAGCATTGCTGGAATCTGAGTTGTTCGGGTATGAAGACGGAGCCTTCACCGGTGCCAGACGGGGAGGGAAAATGGGTTTTTTTGAATTGGCTGATCATGGCACTGTATTGCTGGATGAAATAGGAGATTTACCGTTGGCGCTTCAGGTAAAAATGCTCCGTTTCGTCCAGAACAAGGATTTCTTCAGGATCGGTGGCAAACGGTTAATTAAAGTCAATGCGAGAATTATTGCCGCGACTAACCGCAAACTCGAAGTGATGGTTGCAAACAATGAGTTTCGCGCCGATTTATATTACCGCTTGCATGTGTTAACGATTCATATACCCGCGTTACGCCAGCGACCCGGTGACATTGTTCCTTTATCTCTTTATTTCTTAAAAAAATATAACGAAAAATATCATGTAAATAAGGCATTGTCACCGGAGGCGCTGCGGGTTTTCACAGCATACAACTGGCCGGGCAACATCCGCGAATTAGAAAATTTTATCGAACGGTTGGTGGTGACCGCGGACAAGGACCTCATAGATGTGGAAAGTATGCCGGAACTGATGAAAAAGTCGCTGCCGGCGGGGGAAGAAAAAACTGATTCTATTGTTATACCGCCATATAAAGAAGCGAAAGAACAGTTTGAGCGGGAGTATCTCCTGCGAGCTATTGATAGTTTTGGTTCGGCGCGCAAAGTGGCGGAAAAAATTAAGGTCGATCACTCGACAATTGTAAAAAAAGCAGCAAAACTTGGCATTAAATTACAACAATGGCAAAAAGTTGACAATTAATTTCAATGTCGCATTGAAATATTTCACCAGCGGTGAAATATTTCAAATAGTCTAATTTATTTTTTTTAAATAATATGGTGATTTTTTTCACCGTATGGACTTTTTAAAGAATTTCTTGCATAAGCTTATTAAGGTAATTTTAAAGCAGCGCGGGCAGGTCAAGATATTGAATCCAGGGGTTCGTTGCGTTATGAATAATTTTTCAAATTCTGTCGGAAATGTTGGCACGGAATTTGCATTAAAGTATTATGTCAGTTGAAGATGTTCAGCCATTCTTGTGGAGGTGAGGTTTTGAACAATATACTAAAGAAATTTATCAGCGGCGATGAAAAGGTAATCGAAAAAGTGCCGCCGCTAATCTATCAATCCTGGAAACGGTGTCGTGACTTAAGTTTGAATCATGAGCGTATTGTGCAAAGGGATATATTGCAAAAACCGGAACTGAAAGAATTGCTGGACATGAACGAGCCCTTGTTGCTTACGGCCCGTCCGATCCTGCAGTATATTTTTTCTTTTATAAGGAGTAAAAGTTACGTGCTGGTGCTTAGCAATAATGAGGGTTATATTATCGAGACGATTGGCGATCCGGGCATCATCCATAAGGCAAGAAAACAGATTTTTTTAACGGTGGGCGCCAACTGGCAGGAAAGTGCCAAAGGCACCAATGGCATAGGTACCACGTTGCTGGAAAAGGCCCCGGTCGCTGTGCCGGGCTGGACGCATTATGCGATGCCCGTCAGTTTTCTGGATTGCTGGGCTGCGCCCATTCGACGGGCCAATGGTGATTTGGCCGGCGTGCTTAATATCTCCGGTGAAGCCGGCGTAAAGCACGAGCACATGATGGAGATAACCACCGCCGGCGCGGCGATGATTGAGCATAGTTTGCAAATGGCCGAGCTTCGGGATAAATATAATCAATTCCGGCAGGATTTGGACAGCGTGGGCAAGTTGATATCCAGCAATGTTGTCAATATTAGAGCCGGTTTGACAAGAGGGGCGTCCGGGGGCTTGAAAAACGGTCCAGGAATAAGCAACGGTGATTTGATCGGTAAAAACATAGATGAAGTGTTTGCCAACGGGCACGGGATATTTTCGGCAGGCACCGATTGCGAAACTATTACCATGGCCACGGGTGAAAAATGGCAGGGACGCAGCGGTAAAATTCGCGCGGTGTTTGATATGGCGATGCGGGCGGCAAAAGGAGATTCTACGGTGCTTATTCAAGGCGAAAGCGGGACTGGTAAAGAGATTATCGCCCGTTGTATTCACAGTGGCAGTTTGCGCTGCCATAAGCCCTTTGTGACGTTGAATTGCGCTGCCATCCCGGACAGCCTTGTGGAAAGTGAGCTCTTCGGGTATGCGGACGGCGCTTTTACCGGCGCCAAAAAAGGCGGGCAGCCGGGGAAATTTGAGCTGGCGCATGGAGGAACGATCTTTTTAGATGAAATCGGCGACATGCCCATCGGCATTCAGGCAACTTTGTTAAGAGTATTACAGCAAAAAGAGATCTACCGTATCGGGGATGGAACCCGCCGCGAATTAAATGTCCGGATCATTGCGGCCACCAATCAGGACTTGAAACAATTGGTTAATCAGGGTAAGTTCCGCCTGGATTTGTATTACCGGCTTAAAGTTATTCAGATTGAGATCCCCCCCCTGCGGGAGAGACTGGAGGATATTCTGGATTTAGCGCCGCATTTTGTCGGCAAGTTTTGTGCTAAATACGGCCGGCCGGTCTTGGACATAAGCCCGGAAGCTTATAATTGTCTGTTGGGTTATACCTGGCCCGGGAATGTACGTCAGCTGGAGAATTGTATTGAAGGGATGATTGCCTTATCCGACGGAGCCAATTTGCTGACGCTGGATGATATCCCGGCGGAGTATAAAACAAACACGGAAGACTTGTCCTCTGGTTTGCCCGGTGTTTTATCGCAGCAAACCGCTAATTTGGAGCGGGCGACAATTCTCCAGGTTTTGCGGGAATCAGACGGCATAATTGCGGTGGCGGCCAGAAAACTGGGCATCGGCCGCACTACGTTATATCGAAAAATGGATAAGCTGTCCATTCCCTATTAACCGGACCGGCCGCTGAGCAGTGATTTTTCACCGTAAGTACTGTACTACTAACACTAAAGACATAAAAAAACCGGCTGCGAGCGAGCCGGTTTTTTTATCGGTATATCCCCGGGGAAGGGAATTCCAGCGCTCTGGCTGGACTCCAACGCCGTTACCGCAAGCAGAGGATGAGCTAAGTTACGCTCCGAAAATCCCTTACCGGAACCCCAACTCCCTATTCCCCATTCCCGAAAGCCGCGCAGCGGTTTTTTTATAAGCCCTTATAAACTGCGTCAATTTCTTCGGGGGTAAAATCCCAAACCACGTTGTGCGGAGGTAACGCTTCATATTCAAAGAATTCGGGCAGCCGGTCGTCCAGGTTGGTGAAGCCCGCCTTCTTGTTGAATTCCCGCTCCGCCTTAAGGACGGATTTACCGAGATTGGTAACATCGTCGGCAGTGATGGAAGTACCGTAACGGGCATTGATCATGTCCACCAAGGCATTGAAGGCTTCGGGAATATCCATGATGGCGAAGGCGATGAACAGACACATACCGGTGCTGTCTACGGCGGCAGTGGCAATTTGCAGGTTACGGGAGAGTTCCGCCTGGCCTTCTTTCTTAAGCGGGTCAACGTAACCGCCCACTTTGAGGATATTGGTGGCGATAGTATAGCCGGCTGTGTGGTCCGCACCCATGGGTGTGGTGGCGTAGGTCATGCCGATGCCTTTGACGGCCCGGGGATCGTAGGCGGGGATGCCCTGGTCTTTAACGATCGGAACTCTAAACAGCCCGCAGGTTTTGCCGACAATGGACGTGCCGCTGCCGATAATCCGGCCCAGGGGGGTGGGGACGGAGATTTGCTTGACCGCGTCCAGGGCCATTTTGCCGTCACCCCAGGGAATGAGGCCGCCTTCCATCGCAACGGCGATGGCCACGACAGTTTCGATACTGTCCACCCCGAGATCGTCCATCTCCCGGTCGATGCGGGCGATGTCGTCCAGATCTTTGATCATGGCGTCGGCGCCCAGTCCCCAGATGGTTTCATATTCAAAACCACTGGTGACGTATTTGCCTTTTTCATCGGTATAATGCTGAGAACAGCGGATGATACAGCCCGCATGACAGCCATGGGATACTTTGCCCCCGCGTTTCGTGATAATTTCGTTCATGGTTTCGCCGGAGATATTGGTATTCCAGTCGATGCGTCCTTCGGTGAAGTTTTTGGTGGGCAGCCCGCCGGCTTCGTTCAAAATATTGACCAGCACGTTGGTACCATAAAGGGGCAAGGCCTGGCCGGTGACCGCATGGGTGGTGAGACCCCGGGCAAAGGTTCTGGCCGCCTCCTTGAACTTTTCAGGATCGTGGATGGTGACGCCCGGCGCGCCGGTGTCATCAATGACCAGGGCTTTTACTTTTTTCGAGCCCAGAACCGCGCCCAGACCGCCCCGCCCGGCGCTACGGATGTTGCCGTCGGGATCCCTGAAGGAAATATTGGCGGAGGGCAGACGATACTCACCTGCCGGTCCGGTTATGGCAATGCCGACCTTGGGACCATATTGTTCCGCTAAAAAGGCCAACGCATTATAGTTGCCGCAGCCGCCCAGGATATCCGCAGGCGAGGTATCGATAGTGACACCGTGCATATCGATTTTAATAATATAAAATTCTTCCCCCTGGGGCATGCCCTCAAGGACAATGGCTTTAATGCCCATCTTCGCCATCTTTTGGGCAAAGGTGCCTCCGGCGTTACTTTCCTTAATCGTGCCGGTCAAGGGGCTCTTTCCGCCTACGGAAATCCGGCCCGACTGGGCGGCGGTGGTGCCGGTAAGCATACCGGGCGCAAAAATCAGCTTGTTGTTTTTACCCAGGGGGTGACACGTAGGTTTTACTTCATCATTGACGAAGTTGGAGGTAAGGGCCCGTCCCGCCAGGGCCTTATATTTTTCGGGAACTGCCTCGGTAGTGACCTTCCTGGTGGCCATGTCAATGCGGATAAACTTGTCCATATACAACCTCCCCAATATATATTTTGAATAAAGAAAAGGAAGTCCGGCCGGACTTCCTTTGCGCAATGGCAGGCGCGGGAATTCCTTCCCGCGCCCCGGTTGCCGTCACCGGGCTGGTGACAGCAACTCGGAACTCTTCAAAATATATCATTTCTCACGGCGGGAAAATTATACGTACCTGGAAAAAATAAGCTCCGGCAAATATTAATACAAAGAAAAGCGTCAATGCGGTTATAATATATCACGTAATGACCAGTAAATAAACGAAATAACCATCAAATGAATGTGAATAACACTAATTTCTGATTTTCCGCTATTTACTATGATAATTGAATAAAATTACCAGAAATCCGGCCTTTTCATTGCCGAACGGAAGGAGTAATATTAATGGAAGAAATTATTGGTCGAGTTCCGATTACGGAAGCGGAGGACCCGTCAACTGGGGTTAATCCTGGATTTACAGGAGGGATGTTCTCTTACCATCCTACCCGTCAGCTAACTTCGTAGGCCAGTGTAAGGGGGCATGCGGCCTCAACAAGGCTTTTTTTATTTTCCCAAGTGAGCGATCGAGGATATTAGAGAACAATGATGAGGTGACGCAATAGTGTTCACAGAACTGCGTAGATTGTTGATTGGTCGTCCCCTGCATAATCGCGAAGCTGCGGGTGAGCGTCTGACGAAAATGAAGGCTTTGGCCATCTTTTCCTCCGATGCGCTTTCCTCCGTCGGCTATGGTCCCGAGCAGATTGCGGTTATTCTGGCTGTTTCCGGCATGGTTGCCTACGGTTATTTCTCCTATGCCTTCGCGGCTGTTTTACTGTTACTCGGGGTCGTAACTTTGTCCTATGCCCAGGTTGCCAGGGCGAATCCGGGCGGAGGCGGTTCCTATTCCGTTGCAAAGAAAAATCTCGGCGAAAATACGGCGCTTATTGCCGCCGCGGCCCTGTTTGCCGACTACGTGCTCACGGTGGCGGTAAGTGTGTCCTCCGGAACGGATGCGCTTGTTTCCGCTTTCCCGGCGTTGGTTCATTGGCGGATGTCCATTAATCTTTTCACGCTTTTCGGTGTCCTGATGCTGGTAAATCTGCGGGGCATCAGGGAATCTTCCAACGTTTTTGTCATCCCCACCTATTTGTTTGTTTTCGGCATGTTAGGCATGATTGGCGTGGGCGTATACAATGCGTTTGCCGGCACCGAGCCGATTATTCCGCCGGCATCGATGGTAAAACAGCAGTTTGATGCGGCGATTCTTGTCCTGGTATTGCGGGCCTTTGCCAATGGCTGCAGTTCCATGACCGGCGTGGAGGCCATCTCCAATGGAGTGCCCATGTTTAAAAAGCCGGAATACGTGAATGCGATTAAAACTACTTATTGGATGTCCGGCCTGTTGGCGATTCTCCTGTCGGGTACTTCCTTTCTGATCCTGCATTACCATATTCTCCCTACCCCCAATGTCACAATGCTTTCCCAAATTGCGGAACAAACTTTGGGGCGGGGCTGGATGTACTACTATATCCAGATTACGACCATGCTGATTTTGTATTTAGCGGCCAATACCTCTTATAACGGTTTGCCTCCGCTGATGTCTTTGCTGGCACAGGATGGCTATTTACCGCGTTATCTTGGATTGCGGGGAGAGCGGCTCAGCTTTTCAAATGGCATAATGCTATTGAGTGCCATCGCGGCACTGCTCATCTTCACCTTCCATGGCAATGTGGAACATCTTATTTCGCTCTATGCCATTGGTGTATTTCTTTCTTTTACCATTGCCCAAACCGGGTTGGTTGTGCACTGGAACAGAGAAAGAGGGGAGAATTGGCTAAGGCGCGCTTTTGTCAACGCCTTTGGGGCGATGGTGACCGGGATTGTCGTCCTGGTTATTGCGGTCACGAAATTTAGCCACGGCGCCTGGATTGTTTTGGTGTTCATTCCCACCATGATTGTGATTTTCAAGAGCATTAACAGGCATTACCGGGATATGGCGGAACAGCTTCATTTGCCGATTGAAGACGAAACCTACACCCAGCCGCCAAAGGGCAAGCATTACGTTGTGGTTCCCGTGGCTACGCCCACGCGGGTGGTGGCGGAGACACTGCGCTACGCGAAAACCCTGAACGGCGAGATTATTGCTTTGTGCGTGGTAAACGATAAGGAATTTGCCGAGAAAATTGAGGCGAAATGGAAGCAGTGGAAGCCCCAGGTAAAACTGGTGACCGTATATTCGCCATACCGCCTGGTGATTCAGCCGCTCATCCACTTTATTGAGAAGCTTGAACGCAAAAAACAGCCGGAGGATTATATTACGGTGGTAATTCCGGAGTTTGAAACGAGAAAATGGTGGCACCGGCTGCTGCACAACCAGACTGGCTTCATCCTGCGCACGTTGCTGATATTCAATGAAAATGTCGCCGTGACAACGATTCCCTATCATTTGAAAAAATAACGATTGGGCGGGTCCGGATACCTGTTTCGCCTTATTGGTGCTATAATGATAGTCAGAGACCGCTCTTTGCGGGCAAGGGTCAAAATGAATATTGAGGTGATGAAGATGCGAAAAATGACGATAGGGTTCTTGACCATGCTGCTGCTCCTGTTTAGCCAGGTCTGCTTCGCGGCGTCCTACGAGTTGGTATACACGGATGCTTTGGGCGGACAGGTTTTGATCGATAAAGATTCAGTGCAGCCGATGCAGTATAAAGTGTGGGACTGTTACAAGGCAACAACAAAAGTTGTATTCAGTAAACCGATGGGCAATATCTCCTATAGCGTGTTATATAATTTGGTTAATAAAGAGACGAAGGAATACGCCCTTGCCTATGTGGAGAACTTTGATGCGAACAACACTTTGCTTTCTTCGCTGGACAAAAGCGGCAAACTCCAATGGCAGAGTTATACTGAGAATAGTGATACAGCCAAAGTTATCGACAAAATTATCGAAATCGGCAAAACCGGGCAATAATTCACCTGTGCATCGCGGAAAAATACCGCTTTCATGTCAAGGCATGGAAGCGGTATTTTAGCATATTTTTCGGATTTGTCATTTGTGTGTCGGGAGTGCATAAATTTATAATATTTTTACATATTTATAAAATATTACGGAGGAAATTACCTCCCTGGGGTGAACTATATTTAAGATAATATTTTTCCAAGGAGGTAATTAATGTGATTCAATGGCCTAAAACAAATGATGTTCTTGGCACGATTAACCGGGGCAACGCGGCCGAGTCGGGGCTTTGCACCTTATGCCGTGCGGATTGCCAGGGAAAATGCGAAACATGGTTGACCAGTATGCGGGGCAGAAAATTGCTTTATCCCCGGGATTTTGGCTCAGTTACTTCCGGCAGCTCCAATACCTGCCATGTGGGTGTTGCCTATAATTCTTTGCGTATTCAGGGGTATAATTATGACGCGAAGGGTTTGCCGCCGGGCTTATCCAATTCTGCGGATGACTGTATCTTTCCCAATGTCAGTGTGGAGACCAGCTTCGGCAACGAAGAAACTACCAAGTGTCGCGTGCCCATTATGACAGGCGCTTTGGGCTCCACCTTTATCGCGGCCAAATACTGGGAATCTTTTGCCACCGGCGCTGCGTTGGTTGGTTTCCCCATTGTGATCGGCGAAAATGTGGTGGGGATTGACAAAGCCGCGGTTATTGAAAACGGTAAAATACGCAAAGCGCCCGAACTGGATCGGCGGATTGAAACATATCTCCGTTATTATGACGGCTATGGGGCAATCATCGTGCAGCTTAATGTTGAGGATACGCGTAACGGTGTGGCCGAATACGTCATTGACAAATATGGCGATAAAATAATGATCGAACTGAAATGGGGGCAGGGTGCCAAGGATATCGGCGGGGAGATTCAGGTCACAAACCTTGAATATGCTCTCTTTCTCAAAAAGCGGGGCTATGTGGTGGACCCGGACCCGATGAAGCCGGAAGTACAGGAGGCCTTTAACCATGGCGCGATAAAGTCCTTTGCCCGCCACAGCCGCCTGGGCTTTACCAACCTGCGGTCCGTAGACCAGGTGCAGGAAGATTTTAAAAAGAGTGTGGATTATCTCCGAAAAATCGGTTATAAGAAGATATCTTTGAAGACCGGCTCATATGGCATGGAAGCGTTGGCCATGGCTATCAAATTTGCTTCCGACGCCCGGCTGGACTTGCTCACGATTGACGGTTCCGGCGGCGGGACAGGCATGAGCCCCTGGAATATGATGCAGACCTGGGGCGTTCCTTCAATATTACTGCATGCCAAGGCCTACGAATATGCCGCCATTCTCGCGGCGAAGGGCAAAAAGGTCGTCGATCTGGCCCTTGGCGGAGGCTTGGCCAGGGAAGACCATATCTTTAAGGCGTTGGCCCTCGGTGCTCCCTTTGCAAAACTGGTATGTATGGGCCGCTCCCTGATGATTCCGGGCTTCCTGGGGGCCAATATCGAAGCCGCACTGCAGCCCGCCCGTAAGGAGGCGCTGGCAGGCAACTGGAGCGAACTGCCGAAAAGCGTCTCGGAAATCGGGACGACTCCGGAAGAAATCTTTGCCGCCTATTATGATGTGCAGGCAAAGGTCGGCAGTGCGGCAATGCAGGATATCCCCTATGGTGCGATTGCCATTTGGACCTTGGCCGACAAGCTGGCCGCCGGGTTACAACAGTTTATGGCCGGGGCGAGGAAGTTTTCGATCAGTGAAATTTCCCGCAGCGACCTATATGCGGCAAATCGTGAAACGGCGGCGGAAACCGGCATCTCCTTTATTACCGACGTACAGGATGAAAGCGCGAAAAAAATCTTAAATGCATAACAAACAAAAGAACCCCGGGAACTGGATCCAGTTCCCGGGGTTCTTTTGTTTGTTATGCATAAGTAATTTAGCGGCGGTTCGGAGATAATATAAACAGGGATGGTCATGTCCTCAGCAAAAAGCACAAATCAAGGATAAGGGGGCAACTTTATGCCGCAAGAACTTAAAGATCACCTTACCGCCACCGAGGTGGGAGTACTTTGGAAGCAATATATGGGGGCGACTATGGCCACATGCGCCTTCGATTATTTTTCCGCCAAGAGCAGGGATACAGAGATACAACAGGTAATCGATTACGCCCGGCAGGTCACCAGGGAGAAAAAGGGCAGAATTGAAGCCATTATGCGCAGTGATAATTATCCGCTGCCGGTCGGGTTTACGGAGAATGATGTGGATACCCAGGCACAACCTCTGTACTCCGACCGTTTCGCCCTGTCCTATGTGCGGGCGATGGCGCGTTTTGCCCTGACTACCTATGGCTTGTCGTTAACCACTTCCTTGCGGGAAGACGTAAGAAAGCATTTTCATGCTAGTATATCTGAAGTAAAGGAAATTGATGAGCGGGCGGCCCAGGTGGAAAAAACCAAAGGGTTATCCCTGCGGGAACCCTATATATCCTCGCCGGAAAAAGCGGAATTTGTCCAGGACGGTAGTTTCCTCGGCGGTTTTTTCGCGGAAAAACGGCCTCTAAGTGTGGTGGAAATTGCCAATATATTAATGGGCAGTCACCACAACACGACGGTAAGCGCTTTTCTGATGGGTTTTGCCCAGACGGCAGGATCGAAAGAACTGCGGGAATTTTTCCTGCGCTGCAAGCAGATTACCCAGAAACAGGCCGCGGTGTTAAGCGACATGCTTACAAGTAATGACCTGCCCGCGCCCATGAGCTTCGGTTCAGAGGTTACGGCTTCCACCGTGGCGCCCTTTTCGGATAAACTGATGCTGCAGCATACCACGCTTATCCTCCAGGCCGGACTCAGCTATTATGGTATGGCTCTGGGCTTAATGGCCCGTGTGGACTTAACCGCTTCCTACGTGAGGCTGATGACGGAAATGATCCAGGTTTTGGAGGACGCGCAAATGCTTATGATTCGGCACAAGTGGCTTGAACAGCCGCCGCTGGCGGAAGACAGGCGGGCTCTTGTGCTGCGCTAACCCAGGAGTGCGGCGGGGTGCTTTCGGCGGACGGGCCGGGAGGAAACAGAACCTTGGAGAGGGGTAAAACATGCAGGGGGTACTGCGCGTTGGCGTAGATGCCGGCTCGACAACCATGAAGATGGTTGTGGGCAACGAAAAAAACCAAATAGTGTTTCAGGAGTATGTCCGGCATGCTTCCGACCTAAAAAACACGTTTTGTTTCCTGCTCGCCAAAGCAGGAGCTTTATGGGATAATCAGCGGATGTCTATAAGTATTACCGGTTCGTCGGGGCTGGGCCTGGCCAATTACTTGCAAATTCCTTTTATGCAGGAAGTAGTCGCTTGCGGTCAGGCGGTGAAACTACTTATTCCCCAGACGGATACGGCGGTGGAAATCGGCGGCGAAGATGCCAAAATTATCTACTTTGGTTCACCGGTGGAACATCGCATGAATAGTGCCTGTGCCGGCGGAACGGGTGCCTTTTTGGATCAAATGGCGGCTATCCTGAATACGGACACGGCGGGTTTGAATGAATTGGCCAAAGGCCATAAAAGGGTGTATCCCATTGCCTCGCGGTGCGGTGTTTTTGC
>DHRA01000086.1:20403-35863 GCA_002411145.1 Firmicutes bacterium UBA5324
AGGCCGATTACCGGCAAAGTTGCTTTATTGGGCGGACCGTTGCATTTTCTGCCCGTCCTCAGACAAAGGTTTATCAAAACGCTTTGTTTGACGGAAGAACAAATTGTGATCCCGGAAAATGCCCATTGTTTTGCGGCCATTGGGGCAGCCCTCACCGGACAGGGAGAGAGCATTTCCGCTGCGGAGTTATACAACAGGGCAGCGTCGTTGGCCGGGTTTAACAACGCGGGCGCAGAAAGCCTGGCGCCGTTGTTTGGCGACGAAAATGAATACCGGCGGTTTGCCGATCGTCACCGGCATCGAGCGGTGCCAAGAAGGGCTTTGGCTACATATGAAGGAAAGGCTTACCTGGGCATAGATGCCGGTTCGACGACGACCAAAATGGTGCTGACCGGTGAAGATGGCGGACTGTTGTATAGCAGTTACGCGAGCAATCGGGGGACGCCGCTGGAGAGTACGGTGGCGGCCTTAAAAACGCTATATGCGGTATTGCCCTGCGGCGTGGCCATCGCCGGTTCAGCGGTAACGGGCTATGGTGAACGTCTGATTCAAAGGGCGCTGAGGGTTGATATCGGGGAAGTGGAAACCATTGCCCACCTGAAAGCAGCCGGCAGCTTTGTCTCCGATGTGGATTTTGTGCTGGACATTGGCGGGCAGGATATAAAATGCTTTGCGGTACGCAACGGACTGATTGATACAATTACTCTGAATGAAGCCTGTTCTGCGGGCTGCGGTTCTTTTATCGAAACCTTCGCGCAATCGTTGAACCTGACGGTGGAGGAATTTGCCGGTCTGGGGATGAGGGCTTCCGCGCCGGTGGATTTAGGAAGCCGTTGCACGGTGTTTATGAACTCGCGGGTCAGGCAGGCGCAGAAAGAAGGGGCCGGTCTCGCTGATATCTCCGCGGGGTTAGCCATTGCCACGGTGAAAAATGCTTTGTTTAAAGTGCTGAGGGTAAAAAATTCCGCGGATCTGGGAAGGAAAATTGTTGTGCAAGGCGGCGTCTTTCAAAATGATGCGGTTCTAAGGGCTTTCGAGAAAATGACGGGCTGCGAGGTTATTCGTCCGGACATTGCGGGCTTAATGGGTGCCTACGGCGCAGCTCTCATCGCCCGGGAGCGTTGTCCCGCGGGCCGCAGGTCCACATTGTTAAAGCCACCTGCGTTAAATTCTTTCCGTGTGCGGACGACGGGCGGACAGTGCGGCGGTTGTGGTAATAATTGCCTCATCACCGTAAAAACCTTCGGGGACGGACAAAATTTTGTAACCGGGAACCGTTGTGTTAAAGGAGCCGGTGAAGAAACAACCCAGCCGCTCGCCCCCAATATATACAGTTATAAATATCAACGTCTGTTCGATTATGCCCCGTTGGCCGCAAAAGACGCTCC
The DNA here is from genome assembly GCA_002411145.1 of Firmicutes bacterium UBA5324. Lineage (GTDB taxonomy): Bacteria > Bacillota > Negativicutes > UBA11029 > UBA11029 > UBA11029. Next base: position 21,792 of record DHRA01000086.1, read on the forward strand.
CCGGGGGGCCATCGGTATTCCCCGCGTATTAAACATGTATGAGGATTACCCCTTTTGGTTCACGTTTTTTACCGCCCTGGGGTACCGGGTTGTTTTATCCGCGCCTTCGTCCCGGCAGCTTTATGAGGCGGGACTTGATACCATACCCGCAGAATCTGCCTGTTTGCCCGCAAAAATGGTACATGGTCATATTAAAGACCTCATCAATAAAGGCGTACGGAAAATATTTTATCCCTGTATACCCCGTACTCCCCAGGAGGATCCGACGGCGGATAATTGCTATAACTGTCCCATGGTCGCTTCCTATCCGGAAGTTATCAAAGCAAATATGGACATCTGCCAACAGGACGGGGTGCTGTTCTATCACCCCTTTTTACCACTGGACAACCGGGACAGGCTGGTGACCCGGCTGCGGCAGGAATTAAAACAGGAAAACCTGGCGCCTTACGCGATAAGCAAGGCGGTGGAGAAGGCCCGGGCCGAACAGGCCGGCTATAAAGCGGATGTGCGCAGGCGGGGCGAAGAAATTCTGGCGGATCTCATAAAGAATGGTCGGCGGGGGATTGTGCTGGGCGGGCGTCCTTACCACCTTGACCCGGAAATTAATCACGGTCTGCCGGAGATGATTCAGGCTTATGGTTTCGCAGTACTATCGGAGGATGCTGTAAGTCATTTAGCAACGGTTGAACGGCCGTTGCGCATTTTTGACCAGTGGACGTATCCCGCGCGTTTATCTGCTTGTGCCGCTTATGTTGGGCAAAGGCCCGACCTGGAGATGGTTCAGCTTAATTCTTTCGGCTGTGGGCTTGATGCCATTATTATCGACCAGGTAAGGGAAATTCTTGCGGCCCGCAACAAACTGCATACGGTCATTAAGCTGGATGAGATGAATAATCTTGGCGCAGCCCGGATTCGCGTGCGTTCGCTGCTGGCTGCTTTGGAGGAACGGCCCCCCACACCATCCGCCGGGCCTGCCGCATATAATTACCGGCGGCCGGTTTTCCGGCGCAATATGAAGTCGGATTATACGATCATTTTGCCGCAGCTATCGCCGGTGCATTTTCCATTTTTTGAAACTTCGTTAAACAAATTCGGTTATCATGCAGTTCTTACGCCGGCCGCGGATAGGACGGCCATCGACCTGGGGCTCAGATATGTGCATAATGACGCCTGTTATCCGGCGATTATCGTTGTGGGGCAGATATTGCAAGCTTTAACGGCGGGGAAGATTGACCCGGATACCGCGGCGGTGATTATGACGCAAACCGGGGGCGGCTGCCGGGCTACTAATTATATTGCCCTAATTCGCAAGGCACTGCGGGATGCGGATATGCCGCAAGTGCCCGTGATATCCCTCTCGGCGGGACTGGAAGAAAATCCGGGCTTTAAAATGTCGTGGGCGATGTTCGACGCTGCGCTGACCGGTATGCTCTATGGAGATTTATTAATGCGCGTCTTGCGCCGGGTCCAACCCTACGAAAGGGTGTCCGGGGAGGCACGGCAGCTGTACGATTACTGGGGGGAGAAATGCCGGCAGGACCTCCTGACCGGCGGCAAACTGACCTTTCTTAAAAACACCGCCGCCCTCGTACAGGATTTTGACACCCTGACGCTTTACGAAGACCTGGTTAAACCGCGCGTCGGTGTGGTCGGGGAAATTCTGGTCAAATATCATCCCTCGGCCAACAACCATATTGTTGAGCTGCTGGAAAGCGAAGGGGCGGAGGTCGTTATCCCTGATTTAACGGATTTTTTTCTCTATTGCGCCTACGACCGCCGGGTTTGTTATGAATTGTTGTCCGGAGACTGGTCCGGCATGCTGCGCGGCAACCTCTTCATAGGGTTTATTGAATTGTATCGCCGGGGGATACGGAAAGCGCTCGCGGCCAGCAAGCGCTTTGGACCGCCGGCCGTTATCAGGGAAACGGCCCGCCTGGCCGCCAAACATCTTTCGCTGGCTAACCAATGCGGGGAAGGGTGGTTTTTGACCGGAAAAATGGTGGAGATGATCCTGCGGGACGTTACCAATATCTGCTGTTTGCAGCCCTTTGGCTGTCTGCCCAACCAACTGAGCGGGAAAGGGATGTTCCGGGAACTGCGGCGCTGTTATCCGGGCGTCAACATTATGCCGTTGGATTTTGATCCGGGTTCCAGTGAGGTAAATATCCTCAACCGCCTCAAATTGCTGCTGGCCGCCGTCAACGAAAAATGAGGCTCTCCTTTTCCTGGGAAAAGAGGGCCTCAGCCTTTAACTTACATGGCCGACTTATAGATGTCAATCATATCTTCCTCGGTGCCTTGCCGCGGATTGGTAAAGCCGGCGATATCCTTAAGGGCTTGCCGGGCAAGCTCCGGCAGGTCTTCCTTTTGCACACCCATTTTTCTTAAACCGTCGGGAATACCGACATCAGCAGCCAGTGTTTTCATGCCGTCAAAAATTTTCTCCGCCGTCTTAGACTTGGTACTGACCGGCACACCCATTGCGTCCGCAAGCCAGAAGATTCTTTCCTCCGGCACCGTTACGGCATTATACCGGAAAACGTGGGGCAGCAGGATCCCCTCATAATTTCCGTGTAATTGATTGTAGAAGCCGCCCAGTTGGTGACCCAGGGAATGGGTATAACCTAACCCCGCGGTATTAAACGCCATGCCGGCCATAACATCGGCATACATGATCTGTTCTCTGGCCTGCAGATCAAAGCCGTTCTCATGGGCGCGGCGCAGATAGGTGCACACCAGCTTGATGGTGCGCAGGGCCAGAGAATCGCTGACCGGCGAAGCCTCCGTAGACAAAAATGCTTCCAGGGCGTGTCCGAAGGAGTCAATACCGGATTCGGCGGTAATTTCCGGGGGCATGGTTATTTGCAGCATGGGGTCGTTAACGGCCAGCAGCGGTACAATGTTTGGCGAGGCGATGGACATTTTGACCCGGCGGGACTCGTCGGTAATGATGGCAAACATCGTCATTTCCGCGCAGGAATAGCTGGTGTTAATGGCGATGTGGGGCAGGCCGGGCTTGGTGATTTTATTATAGCCCTCATAGTCGATAATTGAACCGCCGTTGGTGGCGACGGCGGCAATTCCTTTGGCACAGTCATGCACCGTGCCGCCTCCAATGGAAATGATCAGGTGATAGTCCCTTTTTAAGTCAAATTCGCCGGGGAAATAACTCATGCCGGCTTCGACAAAGGAAACGGTGGGATTTGTATGGGTTACGCCGTCGAAAATATCATAAAAAACAAATACGTTTTTCAGGATTTTTTCCACCTGTTCCACCCAGCCGACCTTGATCAAATTTTTATCCGTGACAATCAGGGCTTTGCTCAGCTTCCAGTTTAGCAGTTCGTTTGCCAGGTCTTTGATCGACCCCACACCGATAAGGTTATGTTTAGGCGTGAAAAAGTTATGGGTATTTTCCATGGGTTGTCACCTCCGCGCCAATCCTCAGCTGCTTCTTGGTTTAGAATTTACCTGCTTTTCTCTGTTTCTTACATGGCGGAAAGATAGATGTTTTTTACATCTTCGATCGTGCCCCGGCGGGGATTGGTGAGACCGGAGATGTCTTTTAAGGCATTTTGGGCCAGGGTGTCGAGGTCTTTCTGCTGGACGCCCATTTTGGTCAAATTATCGGGGATGCCGACCTCGGTTCCCAGCTTGCGGAGGGAGGTGCAAATCCTGTCCAGCACTTCCGTTTTCCGACCCGCATTTATTCCCATGACTTCCGCCAATTCCCTTAGTTTGCCTTCCGGCACGGAGGGGGCGTTATACACCAGCACATGGGGCAGCAGGATACCTTCATACTCGCCGTGAAACTGACTGTAAAAGCCGCCCAACTGGTGCCCCAGGGCATGACTGTAGCCTACGCCCGCATTGTTGTAGGCCATGCCGGCCAACACGGCGGCGAACATCAATTGTTCCCTGGCCTCCAGGTCGTTGCCGTTTTCATACGCTCTCTTAAGATAACGCAGGATTAATCTTACAGCGCCCAGCGCCAGGGTATCGGTAATGGGGGAGGCTTCCGTGGAAACAAAGGATTCGATGGCGTGTCCCAGGGCGTCGATCCCCGATTCGGCGGTAACTTCCGGTGGCATGGTAACCATAAGCATGGGGTCGTTGACGGAGACCAGGGGCGTGATATTGGGGGAAGCGACCGTCATCTTTACCTGGCGCGATTCATCGGTAATAATCGCAAACATGGTCATGGCGGCCCCGGAATACGTGGTGTTAATGGTAATGTGGGGCAGGGCGGGCTTAGTGATTTTATTATAGCCCTCATAATCAGTGATGGAGCCGCCGTTGGTGGCGACCGCGGCAATACCTTTGGCACAGTCGTGATTGGAGCCGCCGCCGATGCTAATGAGCAAATGATAGTCCCGGCGCAGTTCCAATTCGGAAGGGAAATAGGCCAGCCCGTCTTCCACAAAGGAGACGGTGGGATTTGTATGGGTCACGCCGTCGAAGATATCATAAAAAATAAAAAGGTTTTTCAGAATTTTTTCCACTTGTTCCACCCAACCGAGACTGATCAGGTTTTTGTCGGTCACGATCAGCACTTTGCTTAGTTTCCAGTTTAATAATTCGTTGGTCAGGTCTTTGATGGAGCCGACACCGATCAAGTTGTTTTTCGGGATGAAAAAATTATGCGTATTCTCCATATTTCCCCTCCACCTCCCAGTTTGCTTGCTTGTAAGTATTATGCCCCTTTACCGTCCGTTTCAATAAAAGAATTGACTAACAGGGCTGGTAAATAAATCCCGCGGCCTGATTATTGCGAAATTATTTAATGTAAAGTTTTCTGGTCGTTATGCCTACGTTCACGACTTTGGCGTTAATCTGGACCGTTACCGGGATATCAGGGAAAATGTCTCTCCATTGTTCTAAAAACTCCTCTTTCCAGGCCCGGGGGTATTTCCTGTATAGGGCAAAGCCAAAACCGAAGATGTCGGTGCGCAATTCCCCCTGCCCCCTTTTTAAAGCTGCTTCAACATCTCCCCGGACACTTTCCGCCAGTTTTTCTTCGATATGGTCCAGTGCTTCCCCGAAAAGAAAATCCGCACCTTCATGCCCATAGTATTTTCGCAGATCGGCTTTCACCCCAATGGTTACCGCCACCGTGGGCCGGCCATTTTCCAGCCGGACTTTTATGGCGCTTTTTGATTCCAGGATGCGAAAATACAATTGATCCACGGCGGTTTCACCCGCCGCTTCGGAGACTTTATAGGCGTGGATTTTTTTCCCTCTGATAAAATTTACCCCCCGGCTTTCACGGTCATCAAGCCTTCCCACCAGTTTATCGCCATGAAACGCCGCCATCCCGCCGATGCGCAGCGTACCGGGGTGTTCTTTATGGGGGTCGGTTGTCGCCTGTTTGCCCTGCGGTTCTTGGGCTTTTTCGTCTTTTTTACCTTCTCCGGATTGTTTCTGCCCGGTCTTTCCCGACAGGTTGTCGGTGGTCGCTTCAATGCTGATCAGCGGTATGGACGGCTCCAGCCCGCCAATGGCCAGGTCTTCGAGAAGCTCGTTCATCGTGACCGCGCTCGCCGAGCCTGATTCGGGGATTAATTGAATTAACTTATGAATTTTGTCACCGGCGGACAATTGGGAAGGGTCGATGGTTTTGATGGCATACTCCGCTGTGCCTTCGGCCACCGCGATGTAAGCGGAACTGCGCATCACCGGGGTGCGGTCAACCAAAGCAAACAAGTCCCACAGTTTGTACCTGGCCATTTCTTCACCGACGATAAATACTTTGATGTAGCCGTAAAATAGTCGTTGCGGCACGATTTCCTGTAGTTTACTCATTGCATCAAAGGTGTTCTGACCTGTCGCGGAATGGACAACCCATTCGGGAGCGCCTGTTTCGGCGCCGCCGGCGCCCCCGCTTTTTGTCCGTTTGATGGAAGGGTATTGGATGGTGATGGTTATTTCGTTGGTTTGGGGATTATAGTCGCTGCCCAGGGCGGTGATTTGCGCCAGATCCTCATATTCGACATAATCCCAGCAGCCGGAGAGCGTCGGGGAAAGAAGCAAATAGACGGTTAATAACCCAATAAGCCTCTTTCTCATTTCGTATTTCCCGTTTCTTTCCTAAATAAGAAAATGCTCGCGGAGGCAAGGAGCAGCACCAGGAGGGAAAAGGGCAGAATAACATAGCCGTCCAGCAGCACGGCGAGGTGATACGCTTCACTGTAGGAGTTAAGCCATAAGGCGGTCGCGAGGATGATTGCCGCGAGGGAGAGCAGCTGGAGCCCGGGTTTCCAGCCGTGCAGCATTTTCTGGCCTGCCATCCATGCGCAATAGAGGCAAATAGTTATCTTGCCAATGGCGATAAATTGATATGTACCGAAGATGAACACCTCCAGACCCCGCAGGAAGTCACCGATCTGGATGATTTTCGCCGCGTTGACCCCGCCAAAGGCAATGCGTTTGGCCAGTTCGGGGCCCATCATGGCGATGATGACGAGGATGGCCGAAGAAAAAACAACCGCACAGCTGCCAATACTAACCACTATCCACATATACCGCTTGCCCGCGTCGGGGATGTAAGCCACAATAATCATCAGAAACAGCAAACATTCCCCGGCGGCGCCCGTTATGAACAGGGCGCCTTTGATAAAATCAACCAGCGTGGTATCAAAAATAGGCCAGATATATTCAATATGCACAAACCCCGGGAAAGCGTTGATAAAACTGACAAAGTAATTCAGCATACCCAGGGTGGTCAGCAATTCCGCCGTGCGGGCAAAGCCTTTCAGGCCGCCGTTTACGAACAAAACCGCCATGAAAACCATGAAGAGCATGGAGGCCCAGGCCGGCGTAAACAAAATAAAGAAGGACTTCAGCAATTGGGTAAACATATTTAACATCGCCACGGCCAGGCCAACATTGAGCACAATATAGAGGAGACAAAGGGCCGCGCAGGGGATTCTGCCCAGACCGGCTTCCAGCATATCAAAAACAGTGCGTCCCGGCTGCCTTTTCCCCAGGAATAAAATCCAAACCGCCAGGGGGATAACCAGGAGAATACCGGCGAATGTGGCCACCCAGGCCGCCCGGTCGGTCGCATCGTCAATCCAGGTGTGACTGTAGACCATATTGCCGAGGGCACCGATAAAAATGAGAAAAACGACCTGTTCCCGTGTCAGTTTGACATTTTCCAGCATAATATTGTTACCTGCCTGTGTCTTAATTTCGTTTGCTGCGCAGACGGTTAAAAGGGGCAAATATTTTGAACCGTTTTTGCAGGACGCCTATGCGGACAAAGGTATCGCGCATTGCGGACAATTCAAAGGGGACCAGGGGGTAAATGTAGGGCACCCCAAAGGATTCCAGGGAAGCAATGTGCCAGAAAATAATGGCGATGCCGTTTATAAGTCCAAACATGCCGAACATGCCGGCCAAAATAATGAAAAAATAGTTTATCAGCCTGGTAGCATAGACCAGGTTGGAAGTGGAAATGGCAAAGGCGGATATTTCTGAGGTTGCCACGACAATGATGATGGAGGCGCTGACATAACCGGCGGCGACGGTGGCCTGCCCGATGACGACTGCCGCCAGGGTGCCCACAAAATAGCCCACCGAGCCGGGGATCCGCATGGCCGCTTCGCGAATAACCGTGATCGCCAAGGTCATCAGCAGCAGTTCAACAACGGACGGAAAGGGTACCCCGGCCCGGCCGGTGGCAATGGCCACGGCCAGGGATTGCGGCACAATGGTATGGTTATAGGTGACAAAGGAAAGATAGATGGGGGAGAGGAGAATGGACATCAGGAAGGCGATATAACGGACAAATCTCAGGTAAGAAGCAGAGGTGCTTCTTTCGCCATAATCATCCATGGTTTTTAAATTATCCCAGAGGGATATGGGCGCGACAATCGCAAAGGGACTGATATCGCAAAGGATAACGAAACGGCCTTCAATAAGGGATCTGGCGGCCAGGTCAGGACGTTCCGTCTGCCGGTATTTGGGGAAGATGGAGTAGGGACTGTCCTCAATAAGCTGTCCCAATGTTCCGGCCCCATCAATACTATCGATGTTAATGGCTTCAAGGCGGCGGCGGGCTTCTTTCACCACCGTCGGGTTGGCGATCCCCTCCAGCCAAATTAGTTGTATTTTAGTCCGGGACAAACTGCCTTTGGTAAAATTTTCAAAGCGCAGGCTGGAGTTGGGCAGTCTTTTGATAATCATGCTGCCGTTTGTTTCGATATTTTCCGTAAAGGACTCTAAGTCAGCGAGCACAGTTCCTTCAAACTGGGGCCTTTCAATGGCGCGTGTTTCAACCTTGCGGCTGGCAATAATCAAGGCGTTGTTTAAGCCGTCGATAAACAGTACCGTATCGCCGTTTAACAAACTTTCCAGGATCTGATCCATGCTCGTGGTCTTTTGGATACCGGCGGTGGAGATGATTTTAAATTGCAGTTGGCGGGGTATGTCCGCCAAGTTGGTGCCGGGCGCTAATTTTGCCGCCACTAGCGGTCCGATGATCTGGTTGTTGATGACTTCATGATCGGAAAGACTCTCAATGTAAGCGACGCCCACGCTGAATTGCTCCAGGGGGTATGTCGCGCTCACCAGCTTGATATCTGTGCCCAGGATATCCTGGATATACTGCATATTTTTCTCCAGGGAGAAAAAGAGATGGGCCCGTATCTGCATGGGCTGCTTAAGTTCCTGGACAAGCAGCTGCATTTCTTCCGCCACGGCGTCGCTTTCTGCGGCCAAGCGGTCGAGGGACTGTAACTTTTCGTTGATTTCCGCCGCTTTAGCTGCCGGTATTTTTGCCGCCCGGTTTTTTTGGGAAAAATCATTCCGTTCTGTCACTGTATCCTCCCCGCAGTTAAACAATTCCAGTATAAGTATGATGTTTTCGGCAGGCTTTTATGTGGAAAATTTCCGCTTGACAGATCAATCTATATATCTTAATATAACAATATAAAGATATTAAGGGGGTAAGCAGATGAAAGTAGTGATTGTTGGCGGCGTGGCCGGTGGGGCCAGTGCGGCGACCCGTTTAAGACGGCTGGATGAGCATTGCGAAATTGTCATGTTTGAACGCGGGGAATATATATCCTATGCCAACTGTGGCTTGCCTTATTTTATTGGCCAAACGATCAGGGAAAAGGATAAACTGGTAGTGCAGACGCCCGCTGCAATGAAGGCGAAATTCAAGATTGATATACGGACCTGGAGCGAAGTGGTGGATATTGACCGGACGGCCAGGGAGGTGGAGGTGCTTGCGCTCGGCAGCGGCAAGAGATACCGGGAGAAATACGACAAGCTGATTCTCGCACCGGGGGCCGGACCCATCAAACCGGACATTCCCGGCTTGGAGGCGGAAAACGTTTTTACGCTGCGCAATATTCCGGACACTTATGCCATCAAAGAGTTTGTGGACAGTCGCCAGCCGCGCAGGGCGGTGGTCATCGGCGGCGGTTTTATCGGTGTTGAACTGGCGGAAAATCTGGTGGAGCGGGGCATGAAGGTGGCGCTCGTGGAATTGGCCGGTCAGGTGATCGGGCCGATAGATTATGAGATGGCGGCCCTGGTTCACCGGCACTTGAAGGAGAAGGGTTTGGAATTATACCTGCAGGAAGGGCTCAAAGCCATCGCACATGAGCAGGGACGCTCCGTTGTACTTCTAAACAGCGGGGAAAAAATAAAAACCGATCTGGTGGTATTGGGGATCGGGGTCACGCCGGAGAACACCTTGGCGAAAAAGGCCGGTTTGGCTTTGGGGGTACGGGGCGGCATCAAAGTTGACAAGAACTTAAAGACGTCTGACCCGGATATTTACGCGGTGGGTGACGTAGTAGAAGTGGTGGATTTTGTCAGCGGTAATGCCGCGGTAATTCCGTTGGCCGGCCCCGCAAACAAACAAGGCAGGATTGCCGCCGACAATATCTGCGGCATTGAGACGGAGTATGACGGTACCCAGGGAACGGCGGTGCTGAAGGTGTTTGACATAACTGTCGCTTCCACCGGCAACAATGAAAAGGCGCTGAAAAGAGCGACCATACCCTATGAAAAAGCGATTATTCACCCCATGTCCCACGCCTCCTATTATCCGGGTGCCACCCAGATTTCCCTGAAGGTTTTATTCTCCTCCGCTGACGGGAAAATTTTGGGAGCCCAGGCGGTAGGTTACGAGGGCGTGGAGAAAAGAATCGATATCATTGCCACCGCCATCCGGGCAGGCATGACGGTGGAGAATTTGGCCGAGCTTGAACTTTCCTACGCGCCTCCCTATTCTTCCGCCAAAGACCCGGTGAACATGGCGGGTTTTGTCGGCAGCAACATGCGGAAGGGGCTTTGCCGGTTCATTCATTGGGATGAAATCGGCGGATTGGCTAAGAATAATAGCATGATAATCGATGTACGGCCCGCCGTGCTGTATAATATGGGTTCAATCGAGGGTGCGGTTAATATTCCGGTGGATGAATTAAGAAGCAGGCTGGCGGAAATCCCCAAAGACAAAGAAATCGTCCTTGTTTGTCAGGTAGGTCTTAATGCCTATCTGGCTTACCGGATACTGGTGCAAAACGGCTATGCGAAGGTAAGAAACCTCAGTGGCGGCTATAAAACCTATGCGGCGGCGGTGGAAGAACAGGGCAGGCGGAATGTCTACAATTACGAAGCCTTGTATCAGCAGGAAAAACCGGCGACAGAAGAGAATGGTACCAGCAGCGCCGGGCCGGAGTTCCAGGCCGACGTGAGCATTGATGCCTCCGGCTTGCAGTGTCCCGGTCCGATCATGAAGGTCAATGAAGCCATGAAAGAACTGCCGGCGGGCAAAGTATTGGCCATAACGGTAACCGATCCGGGCTTTTCCGCCGATATCGCGGCCTGGTGCAACCGCACAGGCAATGAGCTGCTTGCGGTTACAAAATCAGCCCAGTATGTGAAAGCCTATCTTAAAAAAGGCGGCGGGGAAGCGGCCGGGGGAAAAAACGCCGGGGGTAATGACAAAACAATGGTGGTGTTCAGCGGCGATCTGGACAAAGCCATAGCCGCCTTTATTATTGCCAACGGGGCGGCGGCGATGGGCAGAAAAGTAACCATGTTTTTCACTTTCTGGGGCTTAAATATATTGCGCAAGCGGGAGCATGTCAAGGTTAACAAGGGTTTTCTGGGGTGGATGTTTGGCCTGATGATGCCCAGGGGCCCGGAGAAACTCGGACTTTCCCGTATGAACCTGGGGGGGGTGGGCGGTAAAATGATCAGATACATCATGGGCCGAAAACATGTGGCGTCCCTTGAAGAACTAATCGCCCAGGCCCGGGCTCAGGGCGTCCACATCGTAGCCTGCAGTATGTCCATGGATGTAATGGGGATTAAAAAAGAAGAACTTATGGACGGTATTGACGTTGGCGGGGTTGCTGTTTATTTGAACGCCGCGGAAACGGCCGACACTAATTTGTTCATTTAAGAAGAAAAATGAGGGTGTTTTCATGCAGGATATAAAAAAATACACCGCGGCAAGCGAAATACTGAAAGTGCTGGCTCATCCGGTGAGACTCTGCATCGTCCGGGGGTTAATGGACAACCAGTGTAATGTGACCAAGATGCAGGAATGCCTTGCCTTGCCTCAGTCTACCGTATCACAGCATCTTGCCCGTCTGAAATCGGCCGGCATCATTGAAGGTGAAAGAACGGGCTTGGAAATCTGTTATCGGGTGGTAAACGAACAGGCAAAAAAAGTTGTCAGCTTGATGCTGGAGGAATAAGCCGGCGCGGCCCGGGGGTCAACCCCGGGCCTTAAACGAATAAGCCGGTGTGCCCGCCGGAGCGAAGGACCTTTAAAAGGGTGGGAAAAAGTACCGGACATAAGGCGGATTATTTTGTTGCGCGCCAGGGAGAAATATGCTATTATTTAAGTAGGCACCATCCTTATAGCGACTTAGATTAAAACTCCGTTTAACAAATGAAGGAAAGTACTCCGGATTTGGTTCACGAGGTTCTTGAGTCCAGAAGGGTTGTGTTTTTTGCTTTCAGTTCGGCGTTTCTTAAGAAGCCCAGTGTTTTGTGTGGAAGAGTTTCGCGTCAGTATAAACTATCTTCAGAAAGGTTGTCGGATCAGGTTCAAAGGAGAGACCAGCACCATAATTCCCCTGTTTCTACGGCTATAAGGATGGTTGCTCATAATATGGGTCAGGCCCGGGATGCGGCGTTATTAGTTAAAAACGCCGTATCCCGGGCCTGACCCTTTTGCTTTCATGCCAACACTTCTTCTTCATACAGCCGGGGAGCGAGATTTCCGTCCAGCAGCGGCAGAATGCGCCGGGCGGAAACACTGTGGAAGGGACTGTCTCCCACCGCCTTAAAATCCGCAAGATTTTCGAATTCGATAAGGGCGGTATAGTTTCCTTCGCCCTTGGGTTTTAATAACCGGCGGCTGATAAAACCTTTAAAGTTGGCGAATTCCGCATTAGACCAGGCAAACCATGCCAGAAACTCACTTTCTTTTCCTTTTTTGACCGGAAACTCCGCGAGGGCAACTAACATATTAAAACCTCCCAAGCATTATAGTCGGGGAACCTTAAAGACGACATTGCCGATGATGTGATCCTCGGGAACAGGCCCGATAAAGCGGCTGTCCGCACTGTTATTCCGGTTATCGCCCATCACAAAGACAGAATTTTGCGGCACGATAATTTTTTTGGCATTGGTATAAATCATGGTTTCCTTGATATAGGGTTCGTTCAGTGCGCCGCCGTTCCGGTAAACCTGGCCATCCTTGAATTCAAGCACATCGCCGGGTTTGCCGATAACCCGCTTTACCCAGAGATATTGGCGGTCATTGGGCACAATTTTGGTGGTGTTCAGGAAAGCAAATACCGGGTCGGTGATATCGTCATGCCACGTCCGCGGGCGGGATACCCGGCTGTCGATGACGACGATGTCTCCGTAGTCGGGGTCCCGGCGAAAGGTATGGGAGATTTTTGAGACGGCGATAAAATCATGGTTTTCAAGGGTGGGCTGCATAGAATTTCCCGCAACAATTGTCGGCTGGAATACAAACATGTTGAGAAGGAGCGCCAATACGACTCCGGTTGCTATGCTATTGAGCCAATCAACGCATTCATGTAAAAATTTCATAAACTCCTCCCTTAAATCGATCTGAGTTTCACAAATCATATTTTACCAGAAATCCCGGGTCATAACAATGGCCACGGCTTGGCGGGGGCGGCAAATGTTTCTCACCGGACAAAATAAGTGGTCCGGTAACAAAGCCCCTTATTTTTTCTCATTGACAGAGCGCAAATACGGCAGCGACAGACAATCACCTGCAGGAAAGTAATATTTTGGTTGCTAAATATGGCCGGCCCATTGTATAGTATAGCTAAAATGCGATCGAGGTGATGGCTGTGTTTGCAACTATGGCGGAGCTGGAACAAGCCCTTGGGACCTGCGCCCGTTGTCCGCTGGGGCAGGAACCCCATAACGGGCCGACAACTTTCAACGGGTCGCCGCAGAGTGCCTTTGCCATCGTAGGTGAAGGGCCCGGACGGGTGGAGGATGAATATGGCGTGCCGCTGGTGGGGCCGTCGGGGCAACTGCTTGATAAGGCATTGGCCAGCGTGGGCATTACCCGGGATTTGATCTATACATCCAATGTGATAAAATGTCGCCCCCGCAATAACCGTACGCCGACCGTAGACGAGGGACAGTTCTGCGCCGGCCAGTGGCTGGATGCGGAAATGGCCTTGGTTAAACCGAAAGTAATTGTCGCCCTGGGTTCGGTGGCCCTTAAATATTTGCACTCGCCCGACGCCCGTATTACCAAGGATCGGGGGCAATGGTTTATGACCAAATATGGCATCCCGGCCATCGGGACCTATCATCCCGCATATTTGTTGAGACTGACCGGTAAAGAACTGGTACGGGCCAAATGGGAGACCTATTACGACCTTAAAGCCGCGGTGGAAAAATTTACGGTTTTGGCGCCGGAGGCGGTGCTAAAATCGGATAATCCTCCGGATTTGCTGGCTTTATACGAAGCGAGACGCCAGAGCCGAATGAAAAAAAGCGCGGAAAAACACCTCAGTGAGTAATAAACTGAGGTGTTTTTATTT
>DHRA01000086.1:36010-45132 GCA_002411145.1 Firmicutes bacterium UBA5324
GGCTCTTGCTGCAGCCTTTTGCGGGGGAACAATCGGCGGGAAATTCATATACTGTAATAACAGAATATTGATGGGGAGGTTTTGGAATGTTTCAACATTTTGTTACCACTACGCTGGCGTGTATTCGCCTGCTTCATGCTTCGCCGGATGCCCCGGCGGTGGATATCTATGCCAACGGCTCGCCGATTATCCAAAATTTTGCCTTTGGTCAAATTACCCAGTATGCGTGTGCCAGACCGGGAATGTACCGGATAACGGTGTATATCGCCGGCGCAACTGATACGCCGATCATCGATACTTCCCTTGCTGTAAGTATGCGCATGAACGTAACGCTGGCGCTCGCGGGCTTCCTGCAGAATATTGATTTGCTGGTTGTGCAGGAACCGCCGGTATTTTTAAATTACGCAAACGCACTTATCCGTACGGTGGCGTTATTGCCGGATGCGCCCATCGTCGATGTAGCAGGGAATGGAGCAGTGCTATTTTCAAATGTTACCAACGGCATGATTACTAATTATATACCGCTGCTTCGGGGGGTATATACCTTTGACCTGCGTACAACGGGCACCACGCAAGTGCTGGCCGATGCCCCCAATGTCATGATTCTCCCCGGCAAGGCATATACGATATTTGCCCTTGGCTTGGCGGCGGGAAATCCCCCCCTGCAATTGCTGGTTGCCGTCGATGCTAATTCTTTTAAACGTTAAGGCGAAAATTCAACCCGGTGGCAAGGCCGGGTTGAATTTTTTGCCGGATGGCAATTAATGCCGGGCTGTTGTAAAATAAATATCAGATAAAATAAAAACATTCGAGGTGTGGGACTTTGCTATACGATACCCATATACACACTTGTTTTTCCTATGATTCAAAAATGAGTTTGGCGGAGGTACGGAGAAAACTGGCGGAAGTAAACATCGGCGCCATTATTACCGAGCATATTGATCTTAATTACCCCGATACGACAGCGTTCAAACTTGATACGGAGGGATATTTCCAGGCATATGCGCCATATCGCAATGACCGGCTGCTGCTGGGGGTTGAATTCGGCATGGGCCCGCAAGAGGTGATGGACTATCGCCGACTGGCGGAAAGCTGTCCTTTCGATTATATATTGGGGTCAATCCATGTGGTCGGCTCTTTTGATGTATATGACGCACAATTTTATGCGGAGAAGACCAAGGAGGAGGCGTACACGGCATATCTGGCGGCCACCCTGGAATGTCTGGGGGTCTACGATTATATCGACTGCCTGGGACATATCGATTATATCACCCGTTATGCCAGATTCCCCGACCGGGAACTTTACTATCACGAATATCGCGAGTATCTGGATGCAATACTTGCCATTCTGGCAGACCAAGGAAAGTGCCTGGAAATAAACACGAGGAGACTGGGCGATACGCGGGCGGCGGATTGCCTTTTGCCGATTTATAAGCGTTTCCGCGAACTGGGCGGGCGTTGGGTTACCATCGGATCTGATGCACATTATGCTGCTGATATCGGGAAAAACTTCTCCGTGGCGCGGCACATCGCAGATTGCTGCGGCCTGCGGCCGGTCTATTTCCATAAACGGCAAATGCAATACTTGAAAATATAATTATTTTGCTTTATGGGTCAATAAGGGGAGATGTTCAGGAAAATGGAGGAATATTGTGGAATTTGGAAAATACTAAATAAAGAGACTAATTGGTAAGGCTTTAAATGATTTCCGGAAAAAGAAGGATGGCGAAAAAAATGCAGGGTTGCCCGTTAGAAGCAATGATTGAGCAGTCCCCGGATATTATTGCGCGGCTGGACCGAACATCACGGCATTTATATGTAAATTCCTCCATACGGTTAATCGGCGTTGAACCGGCGTATGCACGGGGAAAAACCTGGCGAGAGCTTGGCCTTTCGCCGGAAGTCAGCCAACAGTGGCTGCAGAAGCTTGCGCAGGTTTTTCGGTCAGGCGAACAACTGGCTTTTGATACAAGGGTACCCGTTACGGATAAGGACCCGCTTTACTTACATATGAGTTTTCAGCCCGAGTTAACTAAAGACGGTACGTTTGAAACCGTGCTTTGGGTAGGGCGGGACATTACAAATTTGACGTTGCTTGTCCAGAGAAACATAGAACAGGCACGGCAAATGGAAGAGGAAATAGCCCGCCTGAGCGGTCTGAATCTGGTAGGCCGGCTGGCAGCGGTGATTGGGCATGAAATAAGAAATCCAATGACCACGATACGCGGCTTTTTACAGTTGTTAAACAATCAGGAAACAGATGTCAAACGGCAGGAATTCTTTCGGATCATGATCGAGGAGCTTGACCGGGCAGGGACAATCATCAGCGAATATCTCTCCCTGGCGAAAAATAAGCCGACGGAACTAAAAGAAGGAAGTCTGAATGCCATTATTGAAGGCCTCCATCCCCTCCTGCAGGGAGCAGCCTTTCAATGTGACAAAAATATCCTTTGCGTATTAGGCAAGGATGAGCCGATTATGCTGGCGGAGGACGAAATACGCCAATTAATTCTAAATCTGGTTAAAAACGGGCTGGAAGCGACCCCGATACATAGCTGCGTGACCTTAAAAACCAAGAAGGAGGATGACTGGCTGCTGCTGCAAATTCAGGACGAGGGCTGCGGTATCCCCCCACATGTGCTGGAAAAAATAGGGACACCGTTTTTTACAACGAAAGAAAATGGTACAGGTCTCGGACTGACGGTTTGTTACAGTATCGCCAAGCGGCATCAGGCGTCTATCGACATAAAATCAGGTGCGGCGGGGACTACGTTTTATGTACGCTTTCCCATACGAAAAAAGAGGCGCGGCGAAAGGAAGCGGATTCATTAAAAAGACCGGTATTAACTGCATATTCATCCTTAGCGAAAAACCTGCAGACCTTCGGAATGCCGGTTTTTTTGTTTAGGCAACGCAAAATATGGCCCAGAGAAGAACCTTTTTCCATTTTGATTTTAGGGGTTTACAATCAAACTAGATTTTGATACACTTAAATCAAGATTGAAAAAAGGAGTTGATACTGTTATGTGTCGCTGTGGCAAAAGAAAGGAAGGCGGACGGAAATTAGGGGATGGTAAAAGAGAGGGAACGGGGCGGAAAGCCGGCGGTAATCGTAAAGTTAATTTCTTCATAACCCGGATGGGGGAGGGCTTTTCCCGGGCAGCTTTGCTGGCTGAAGCCAGCGGCAAGTCTTTGCGGGACGTAATGGTTCTTAAGAAACCTGATATTTCCTGGAAAGATGTGGCCGTATCCCTGGGGATAACTAAAGAACAAATAAAAGCGGTGTACCAGGATATTGCGGCCATCAAACTAAGAAATAAACTTAGCATTCCCAATGAAACTGCCCTTGCTCTGCTCCGGCAGGGTTATCATCCGCGCCATATTGCCGTGGCCAATATATTAAGCAAAAAGACCGGTAAATCCATAAATGATATACTCGCTATGAAGAGGATCAACAATGCCTGGCAGGATGTAGCTGATGCCCTGGGCGTGGATGACAAGACATTTATGCAGGATCTGAAGGAGCTTAAAGCTGTCGTTCCCCATGGCATAGGACACGGTTTTCACGGCGCATAATCCCTTCCTTGAGAATAAACCCCCTGCTCCAAGCCATTCCGGAGCAGGGGGTTTGTTTGCATATTTATTTTGGGTTAATAACCAAATTCAATTCTGGTATACTTAAATCAAGGGTGAAAAGGAGTGGGTTCTTTGATGCATCATCGGAGGGATGACAAAAGAGAAAGCGCCGGCCAGAGCTGGGGGGGCAAACGAGAAGGCGCGGGACGGAAAGCGAGCGGGCGGCGAAAAGCAAATTTCTATATAACCCAGCGGGAGGAAGAATTTCTCAGGGATTGCCTGTTTAGTTTCAGAACGCAAACCAATGCGGCTGATTTAATTGGCCAAATTGAGCGGGATGGTGGAGAGCCGTCTTTGCTGGCCGAAGCCAGCGGCAAGTCCCTGGAAGAGGTAATGGCGCTGAAAAACTCCGGCAATACATGGGGGGATGTGGCTAAATCCCTGGGTGTGACTAAAGCACAGGTAAAAGCGGTCCATCAGGATATCGCAGCAACCAAACTGGAAAATAAATTAGGCATTTCCAGACAAACCGGTCTCGTTTTTCTCCAGCGGGGATATCATCCCCGCAACATTGCCATAGCTGATAAATTAAGCAAATACACGGGTACATCAATGCATGATATTCTCAGCATGAAAAAAAACAGCAATTCGTGGCATGATATAGCTAATGCCTTGGGCGTAGATAAAAACAGATTTAAGCAGGGTATGGAGGAGCTTAAAACTGTTTTTCCCCATGGCGGACACGGCTTTCGTGACGCGTAATCTCATTCCTGTTTTAGTGCAGCCCCTTTATGGTGATAATTCACTGCCATCGGGTCTGGGACCTGGGTCATCGTGAGCGGTTGAGGGAGACGGTATGTTTACCCGTGTAAGCAGAATATCCAGGGCTTCCTCCGCTGTCGTGGCGAAATCCAGTTTTACCGATTTGCGTGTATCCAAGTATGTACCATCATAGCATATGGAGCGGATGCGGGCGGCCCATCCGCCCGACGGTTCGATGACGACGGTGGGCTTGCGGTTGAGATAAGCAGCGGAAAGTTCGCCAAGGGTGCCGTTGGCGCCGCCGATCATAATGATCGCATCGGAAGAATGGACAAGGATAAGACTGCGGTAGTCACAACCCAGCCCCGTGTTAATGGGAATATCAATGTAATTATTCGCCTCATCCCGGCTGTCGCCGGACAATATGCCAACAACGACGCCTTTTTCCGCCTTAGCTCCTTTGGAAACGGCTTCCATCACGCCCGATGTGCCGCCCGTGAGCAGAATCGCGCCCCTCGCCGCGATTTCTTTCCCCACTGATTCCGCCAAGGCGGAAATTTCCGCAGGGATTTCTCCTGACTGACCAATTACGCCAATACGTATCATGCTTACCCTCCCTCTGTGTATGTTCTAATAATTTATGTTATATCAGAAGTGGGGAGAAGTAAAGTTGGTTTGCTTTCTTGGCAGGCAGGGTGGCGGGGTGTATAATGAGCCTAAATAGGTGCCGGTACGGCAGGGTTTAAAGGGTTTAATATGAGGAGCGTGAACGGGCTTGAGGAAAAAACTACTGGCGGCTCTGGTTTTGTTGGTGGTATGCGGTGTTTTGTACTTGTTGCGTCCCAAGGGTGACGATAAAATGCCGGCGGCAGAAAATCCCGCGGGGGAAAGCCCGCCCGTCGCAGAAACCACTGTCCGCCAGACGGCTGAACCCGCCATTAATATAAAAGCGGTGACTATAGGGGAACCGGCGGAAGCGAAGGCTACGCTGAGGTTGTCTCCCGCTGCCCATACATATTCATCCGTCGAACAGGCGCAGCCGGAAGTGTCTTATTCCCAGAGAAGAAATAACGATGAACGGACGCTTACCCCCGGTGTGACTTATAAACCGGGTGAAGGGATAAACGTGAAAGTCGATGAAGATGAGAAAATTCAAATCGGGCGTGATAGATATCGCTCCGGTGAATATCAGGTGAGGTGGAAGAAAACCTTCTGACAGTTTCAAACATACAGTGAGCAAAGCCATTTTCCGGGGGGAAGTGGCTTTTTTCTATGGAAAATTAAGATTGCCTGTTGTATAATTAATTGATATAATCTATAACTGATACATAATTAATTTATATAAAATACCCATGTTTTGGCTAGGAAATGCAGGTATATTTAACAGGTGGTGATACCGTGGGGAAACAGGCGGTAATCGGGATGGATGCCGGCTCTACTTCTATTAAATTAACCTTCTATGACGGGGAGCGGATGCGCCATTGGCTGACACCGGCCGGCTGGGCGCCGAAGAGAGCCGCACAGGCTCTGCTCGATCAGGTACTGGCGGAGGAAGGGATGACCGATGATGCCCTCAGGGGCATCATCGGTACGGGTTATGGCCGGATCGCGTTACCTTTTTTGTCGAAAACGGTGACGGAAATTGCCTGTCATGCTAAAGGAGCCGTCATATTGCGTCCGGGTACCAGAACCGTTATTGATATCGGCGGTCAGGATGCCAAGGCGATCGAACTTTCGGCGGAAGGCAAAGTAACCAATTTTATTATGAATGACAAATGTGCGGCCGGTACCGGAAAGTTTTTGGAGGTAGCATCCCGGGCGCTCGGTTTGGATATTCACGAATTCGGCGAACTGCACGCAGAGGATGCGGGTCAGACCTGCCGGATCTCTTCCATGTGCGCCGTGTTTGCGGAGACGGAGATTGTGAGCCTGCTTAATCAGGGGGTTTCCCGAACGGCTATTGTTAATGCGCTGCATCAGGCCGTTGCCAGCCGGGTCGCGGTGATGGCGGCCCGTATTAATCTCCGCGGTCCCATTTTTTTATCCGGCGGAGTAGCAAGTAATAATAAATTAGTTGCTGCCCTGGCGGAAGCCCTAAATCATGAAATTGAAAGCCATGAGTTGGCACCGTATGCGGGAGCCATCGGTGCGGCCGCCCTGGCCTGGGAGCAATTTGTCCTCTGAGAGTCGGTGACTCGACAGTAAAAAAATGATACTTTTAGCGGGAGGGTATTAACATGAATTATGAGAGAGTGAAAACACTGGCGCATTTTGATACGGCCATTCCCAATGCGGCTCTGGCTCTGAAGCAGTTAAAAGACGACCAGATAAAAGTCGTCGGGACATACTGCGTTTATGCACCCCAGGAAATCATCATCGCGGCGGGGGCAGTGCCTGTCTCCCTGTGCGCGACTAAGGAAGAACCCATTGCCGACGGGGAAAAAGTATTGCCCCGGAATTTCTGTCCGCTTATTAAATCCTCCTATGGTTTTGCCATTACCGACAAATGTCCGTTCTTTTATTTTTCTGATGTGGTTATTGGCGAGACAACCTGTGACGGAAAGAAAAAGATGTTCGAGCTTATGGCGCAATTTAAGCCTTTACATGTGATGAATCTGCCGGCGGGCTATGCATCTGAGGCCGACAAGGCATACTGGCTTGCTTCCGTGGAAAAAATGAAAGCTTATCTGGAGGCGGAATTGGGACAAAGTATAACCGGGGACCGTATGCGGGCGGCGATCCGTCTGCTGAACGAAGAACGCCTCGTTATGCAGGAACTGGCCGAATGCATGAAGCTGGATCCCGTCCCGATGACCGGCCAGGATTTGCTTAAGGTTTTATGGGCCCGGAATTTTGTCTTCGATCGTCAGGAAATGATGGCGAAGGTCCGCCTGCTGATCCAGGAACTGAAAGCAGCCGGGCAACAAGGTCAAGGGCCGTTCCCCCAGGGCGCTAAACGGATTGTTGTCACCGGCGTGCCCACCGGTATCGGTTCGGAGAAGGTGATAAAGATCATCGAGGAAGCCGGCGCGGCCGTCGTTTATCTTGATAATTGCTCGGGAATGAAACAATTTGCGACCCTGGTTGATGAAACGAAACCGGCTTTGGAAGCCATAGCGGAAAAATATCTGCTGACACCCTGTTCCTGTATGAGTCCCAATCAGATCAGAATGGAACGGATGGAGAAAATTATCAAGGATTTCCGGGCGGATGGCATTGTTGATATTGTATGGCAGGGCTGTCATACATATAATGTGGAAAGCCGCGTACTGCGGGACCATGTGCAGAAAAAATGCGGCCTGCCCTTTTTGCATATTGAAACGGATTATTCGCAGGGGGATGTTGAGCAGATACGCACCCGTGTGCAGGCCTTCCTGGAGATGCTTGGCTAGGGGATTTCCTTTCACCTTTCTAATGTGGGTTTTGCAAAGCTAAATCAAAATTATGCTGCAAACTATTCTAAAGAAAATCAAAAAATAAATTTGCATAATAGATCCGTACCCCACATTAAGAAAAAAGGATAGGTGAGAGTAATGAATAAAAAATCCAAATGGTTGTTAGCGGTTAGTCTGGCGACGGTGGTTACAGGTTCCGGGATCGTCATGGCGGCTACAAATAATACGGATCAGCAGCAAGGAAACCCGGAGGGCAAGGGAAACCGTCCTCACCGGGCTCACCATACGGGATTTGGAAAAATGGATAATACAGCACTGCTTGATTTGTTAAAAATTGATGCGGCAACCCTGCGAAGTGAATTTGCCGCCGGAAAAACCCTCGGTCAGATTGCCGGTGAGCATGGCGTCGCTGAACAAGCGGTGATTGAACTGGTAAAAGAGCAAATGACCGCCCATATTGATGCGGATGTAAAAGCCGGCCGTTTAACGGCCGAACAAGGGGCGCAAATGAAAGCGGGGGTTGCCCAAAAGGCTGAACAGATGGTGCAAAAGGGTCCCGGCGCGCTGGGCCACCGGGGACCTGGGATGATGAATGATAAGGCGTTGCTGGACCTGTTGAAAATTGATGCTGCAACCTTCCGGAGCGACTTTGCCGCGGGGAAAACCCTCAGCCAGATTGCCGGTGAACATGGCGTTGCTGAACAGGCGGTGATTGACCTGATAAAAGCGCAAATGACCGCCCATATTGATGAGGGGGTTAAAAGCGGGCACCTGACCGCGCAGCAAGGGGAACAAATGAAAGCGGGGGTTGCGCAGAAGGTTGAACAGTTTGTGCAAAAGGGCCCCGGCGCGTTCGGCGGACCACTGGGCCACCGGGGACAGGGAATGATGAATAATACGGCATTGCTGGACCTGTTGAAAATCGATGCCGCAACCTTGCGGAGCGAGTTTGGCGCGGGAAAAACCCTTAGCCAGATTGCCGGTGAGCACGGTGTAGCCGAACAGGCGGTCATCAATTTGGTTAAAGAAGAAATGACCACCCGTATTGATCAAGGCGTAAAAGCCGGCCGCCTGACCGCGGAGCAGGGGGAGAAAATGAAAGCCGATGCGGCGCAAAGGGCTGAACAGATGGTGAAAAACGGCCCTGGTGTACCGGGCGGGCCCAGGGGTCATCACCAGGGACCCGGTAACTTAGATAATGCTGCGCCCGAGAAATAGAAAAATTACATGAAGAGAGCGGTGCCTGCGTGTGCAGGCGCCGCTCTCTTCCGTTATCGGCTTAAAGCAAGCCGGATTTAATGGATACTATCCGAACGGATACATTTTCACTCGGCCTTTTGCGCGAGCAGCACTCTGGTCAGCGCGGCCCGGTTGCTGACGCCCAGTTTC
>DHRA01000086.1:45257-46133 GCA_002411145.1 Firmicutes bacterium UBA5324
TTTTCCCCACCGCTGACCCCTAGGCTGTAAGATTGTCCTTGCCGGCCATTGGAGAATAATAGTAATATATAATAAGTGGAAAATATTAGCCTTTCGAGGTTGAAGCAAATGAAGGAGGCCGGTTGATGAAAAAGTCCGTTTGGTTATGTGTTGTCATGCTGCTGGTGGTAAGTTTGAGTCTGATAGGTTGTGGCGGGGAGAAAAAAGGCACGACGGAAACGACTGCCAAGCAGGAATCCCTCACTGATTTACTGGCAAAGGGCCGTAATCTTCCGGGGCTTGCTTATGATTTTTCGACTAGCGGGCAGGGCATGGCGATGAATGGCAAGATGTGGGTTTCAGGCCAAAACATGAAAACAGAGACGGTTATGCAGGGGCAGAAACTGATCATGATCATTGACGGTGCCCATAATGTGGTTTATAACTACATGCCGGAGCAAAACATGGCCATGAAAATAGCCTATGATCCCACAAAGGTTACGAAGACTCCCGAGCAAATCAACAAAGAACTGGATCCCGCCAAGGCAAAATTGCTGGAAACGGCTACATACGACGGGGTTAAATGCAAAGTGGTGCAACTGCAGGAGCCCGATGGCCAGACCCAAACCAAAATGTGGATACGGGAAGACTATGGACTGCCTGTGCGTGTGGAGTTAAGTGACTCTCAGGGCAATAAAACGGTAATGGAGTATAAAAACCTGAAGGTGGGCGCGATTCCGGCGGAGATGTTCGTGCTGCCCGCGGGCGTGCCGGTTACCGACATGAGCGACATGTTGAAACAGTTATCCTAAAGGGTTAAGAAAACCGCTACGCGGCTTTCGGGAATAGGGAGTGAGGATTCAAGGGGTGGGGATTGCCGGAGCGGAGGAATTCCCC
>DHRA01000086.1:46300-47278 GCA_002411145.1 Firmicutes bacterium UBA5324
TTTGGGGAACATATAAAAAGAAGAGCCGTAAATACGGCAGAGGAGAAAAGGAAGGGAGATAATCCGGTGGTTATCACATATGAATTGGGGAAGTCCCTGTATATAAATATTACGAACCGCTGTACCAATGATTGTTCTTTTTGTGTGCGCAGCAGTGCAGGGGATAATTTCGGCGGGCTTAATCTCTGGCTGGAGCGGGAACCGACGGTTGACGAAGTAATGGAGGCGGTGGTCCGGCGGGATGGGTCGCAATACGGCGAATTTGTTTTTTGCGGCTATGGTGAGCCGATGATGCGCACCGATGATTTAGTCGCCCTGGGCAAAGCCTTGAAAGCCCGCTATGCCACACCGGTCCGCATTAATACCAACGGGCAGGCCAATCTCATCTGCGGCCGGGATGTTACACCGCGGCTGGCGGGCTGGGTAAGCGCGCTTTCCATCAGCCTGAATGCCAAAAATGCGCAGGATTATCAGAAAATTTGCCGGTCCGTGTACGGTGAAAAGGCTTTGGCGGCGATATTGGATTTTGCCGCCAAAGCAAAGCAATATGTGCCCAAAGTTATCTTTACCGTGGTTGATGTATTAAGCGAGGAAGATATTAGGGCGTGTGCAGAGCTTGCACAGCGCAGCGGCGTGGATTTCCGTGTACGTCATTGGGGACGTTAGCAGGTCTGTGAAAATAAATTGAACCGCAGGGACACAGAGAACGCAGAGTAGTTAATTATTAATTGCTCTGCGTTCTCTACCGTCTTAGCGGTTCAACATTTGGGAAAAAGTTGGAACATTCTTGTAGATATCACATTATGATCACATTTCTCTCACAAATGGAGTGTAAGCTATACATAGTAAGTTCAGATGAGATGGGAGGAGATACGATGAGTTGGTTTACGAAGAAAGGCTTTGTGGCGATGGTGGCCGGGGCGGTCCTTTTAACAGGTGCGGCGGGCTTATATATCGTCCAGGCCTATCCGGACAGCG
>DHRA01000086.1:47548-57269 GCA_002411145.1 Firmicutes bacterium UBA5324
GTGCTGGCTTTAAAAACAGCAGATAAAACCTGGAAGGATGTTACGCAAGCCCTTGGTGTCGCGCCGGAGCAAATAAAAGCCGCCCGTCAGGAAATGACGGCCGCCCGCCTGGAAAAGCTGCAGATTCCCAAAGCAGATTCTCTGGCCCTTATGAGTCAGGGGTATCGTACCCGGGATATTGCCATCGCTTATAAATTGGCGGCAAACACCGGGAAAGCACCGACGGAAATTTTGGATATGCGTAAGATCAATAATACATGGCGTGATGTGGCGCAAACGCTGGGGGTCAGTAACGAGACCCTGAAACAGGACCTTCAGAATATCGGGGAAATTTACCCGCAGAAGGGCAGACATCATAGTCATTTTCCCAGGGGAAATTAACATAGCATTAAAAGCAAGGGCTGTCCTAATGCCATGATCGGGACAGCCCTTTTGCTGCGGATAGTTGACGTGGTAAATCAGGGAAGGGCAAGGATTGTCAAGGCAGAGGGGGCAAGCGAGGTTCGTTTGCCCCCTCTGCCTTTGCTGTCATATTGCCGGGGAGCACATTGGCCCAATGCGGGGATTATGCGGGCCGGAGCAAGCTTCTTGCTGCCGGTTGTTTAATGGTGTAAAATAATAATGATTGTCAGCGGATTGATGAAAAAAGACTCGGTATATGCTTAGGGAGGTAGTATGGCTAACTATGCAGGAGTATTGGCCGGTTTCGGTGTATCAGCCGGCATCGCCGGCGGTCGGGCTCTCGTCCTGAAAAGAGACAGGGAAGTTGAGCGACAAAACATTGCCGAGGATGAAATAAAAACTCAATTGCTGCGGCTGGACAGGGGAATTGCGCAATTAACGGAGGAAACGGAGAAGCTTTTGGCGCAAGCCCGGGCAGCCATGTCCGGTGGGGAAGCGGAAATTTTTGAAGCCCATGTACTGATGCTGCAGGACCCGGCGCTGCGAGAGGCATTAATTGATGCAGTAACAAACAAAAGAAAAAACCTTGCCTGGGCAGTACACGATGTTTTAGGGGATTTTATAAAAACCTTTGCGGCCCTTGATGATGAGTATATGCGTCAGCGGGCGGCGGATTTGACGGAAATCCGGCAGCGCCTGCTCGACTTGCTGGATGGCGGAACCTCATTTCCCGTATTGCAGCCCGGCAGCATAATAATTGCCGAATATCTGGGACCGGCGGAAACCTTGTCGCTTAACCGCGATTGTCTGGCGGGCATTGTGCTGGAAAGGGGCGGGCGTACCAGTCATACCTCTGTGTTAGCACGCGCTTTAGGCATTCCCGCCGTCATTGGTGTGGACGGAATCACCACCGCCGTGACTACGGGCGCGGAAATCATCGTTGATGCCAACGCGGGCCAGGTACATATTTCACCTCCGGATACCGTGCGGGCGCAATACGCCGCGCAAATTAGCCGGCAGGAAGCGGAAAAGCGGGCCCTTGAGGAACTTTTGGCTGAACCGGCGGTCACCCTTGACGGCAGGAACGTGGCTCTGTGGGCCAATGTGGGCGGGGTTGCGGAAGCCGCGGAGGCCCTGACGCATGGAGCGCAGGGCATTGGACTTTTTCGGACGGAATTCCTTTATATGGACCGTCAATCTTTGCCCTGTGAGGAAGAGCAGGAACGGGTTTACCGGGAAATGCTTGCTGTAATGCGGGGAAAACCCGTGGTTATCAGAACTTTGGACATTGGCTCGGATAAAAAGCTGCCCTATTTTTCGACTGCTGCAGAGGATAATCCGGCTTTGGGCTGCCGCGCGATCCGTTGGTGTCTACAAGAAAAGGAAGTGTTTCGCACCCAGTTGCGCGCGCTGCTAAAGGCCTCTGTGGCCGGCGATCTCTGGATCATGTTTCCCATGATCGCTGTACCCGAGGAACTGCGCGCGGCCAAAAACCTGCTGGCGGATACCCGGCAACAACTGGCCGCAGAGGGGATCGGCGTATCTGAACGCATCAAAGTGGGGATGATGGTTGAAGTGCCCGCGGCGGCGCTGAACGCGGACCTCTTTGCGCCGGAAGTGGATTTTTTCAGCATTGGCACCAATGACCTGCTGCAGTACTTATTCGCCGCGGACCGCCAGAACGAGGCCGTCGGCTACTTATATCAGCCGCGGAACACTGTGCTGCTGCGGCTGCTGCGCCACATTGCGGCGGCGGCCCACCGGCGGGGGATTCCTGTGGGCATCTGCGGGGAAATGGCCGGCGATCCGGAGATGACCGCGGTACTCGTCGGCCTGGGGCTGGATGAACTAAGCATGTCCGGACAGTGCATACCCCGGGTTAAGCGCACGATCCGCTCCCTGGAAGCGAATACGGCCGTCCGGTTACTGGACGGGCTCATGGGCAAGAACAATTGGTAAACACAGGTGCGGGTGATGAAAACATGAAATGGCTTATCGGCATTGACGGCGGCGGTACGAAAACAGTGGCTTATGCCGCCGGACTTACGGGCGGAATCCTGGGCCGGCTGGAAAAAGGGCCGGGTAACTATCATGTTACCGGACTGACGGCATTTAAAAATCTTATCACCGCGATTGTTGCCGGCCTGGCCGCAAAATGCGGCCAGGCTCCGGCGGATTTGGCATTAATAAGTATGGGACTGGCCGGCGCCGACCGGAAAAGGGATCAGGAGATTATCCTTGCCGCGCTGGGGGATTTGGCGCTTAACTGCCCGTGTATTATCTGCAGCGACGCGAAAATAGCCCTGGCAGCCGGTGTCGG
The DNA here is from genome assembly GCA_002411145.1 of Firmicutes bacterium UBA5324. Taxonomy (GTDB): domain Bacteria; phylum Bacillota; class Negativicutes; order UBA11029; family UBA11029; genus UBA11029. The sequence continues at coordinate 50,271 of DHRA01000086.1, forward strand.
CAGGGCGGAAGGTATTATGCTTATTGCCGGAACGGGTTCGGTGGCTTATGGGATCAATGACCGGCAGGAAGTAATTCGCGCCGGCGGCTGGGGGCATGTCGCCAGTGACGAAGGCAGCGGCTATGCCATTGGGCGTGAGGCCCTGGCGCGCGCCATCAAGGCGCGCGAGGGGCGGGACAAGGATACCCGGCTTATGTCCCTGATTATCGAATATTTTGGTCTGCGGGACTGGGATGAACTGATCGGCTTTATCAACAGCCCGGCCGCCACTAAGGCCAGGATCGCATCCCTGGCCCGGCTTACGGCCGATGCGGCGCGGAACGGTGATGCGGTAGCCGCGGAAATTCTCGCAGAAGCAGCGGCGGCCTTGGCCGGCTTGGTCGAGTCGGTGCTGACCCGCGGCTTTGCCGGGAAGGAACCGGTACCGGTTTGTATTTATGGCGGCATTCTGCAGCATATTGCAGCGGTGCGTACCGCGCTGGCGGAAAAACTGCGGGGCAAAGCCGAACTGGTTGCCCTGCAGCGGGAACCGGCGGTGGGCGCTTTGGAACTGGGACGCAACTGGTTGCGGGATCCCAATCTTGACAAGGGAGCGATGTAATGGCTTCGGAACTGGATGCTTTGTTAACCGAGCAGGTCAATCCCGCCACTGTGGGGATCGATAAGATGAACAGTGTCGACCTATTGCGGGCCATTAATGCCGAGGACCACAAAGTGGCCGGTGCGGTCGCCCGGGAGATACCACGGATTGCGGCGGCGGTGGACAGAATTGTGGCCGCTTTCCAAACAGGCGGCCGGCTTATTTATCTCGGCGCCGGCACCAGCGGCCGGCTGGGGGTGTTGGATGCGGCGGAGTGTATGCCGACTTTCGGCGTCGAACCCGGCCTGGTGATTGGCCTGATCGCCGGCGGGGAGACTGCATTGGTCCAGGCGGTGGAAGGGGCCGAGGACCGAAGGGATGAGGTGGCGGACCAACTACAGGCGCTTGCTTTGCAGGCCGTCGACGTGGTGGTGGGCCTGGCAGCCAGCGGACGGACACCCTATGTGGTGGCAGGTTTGGAATATGCGCGGAAGATCGGGGCCTGTACGGTGGCCGTGACCTGTTCGCCGGACTCGGCGGTGGAGAAGGCGGCCGAGCTTGCCATTACCCCCTTGGTTGGTCCCGAGGTAATCACCGGCTCTACCCGGATGAAAGCCGGTACGGCCCAGAAAATGGTGCTGAATATGTTATCTACCGCCGCAATGGTCCGTCTGGGTAAGGTTTACGGTAATTTAATGGTCGACGTGCGGCCGACGAATTATAAACTGCGGGAACGGGCCAAGCGCATTGTGGCGGCGGCTACGGACGTGGATACGGACAAGGCCGGGGAAGTGCTTGCCCAAGCGGGCGATAATCCGAAGACGGCCATCGTAATGCTTAAACGCGGCTGTTCCGTGGCGCAGGCGGCGGCATACCTTGCCGCCGGCGAAGGATTTATCAGCAGGGCCTTAACCCTGGAGGAAAAGGAGATTGAAGTATGAAAATATTATTGGTTTGTTCCGGAGGCATGTCCAGTGCCATTGTGGTGAAAGCACTGGAAAAAGAAGCGGCGAAGACCGGGTTGGCGCTGGAGGTCAAATCGGTAGGCAGCGGCGAATTCGCGGAAGAGATTAAAAAGGGCTGGGACGCGGCGCTGGTGGCGCCACAGGTGCGGCACCGGCTATCCTTTTTCCAGGAAGCGGCCGCGGAATGCCAGGTTCCCGTGACCGTCATTCCCCCCCAGGGCTATAGTCCGCTGGGGGGAGCGGTAATCCTCGGAGAGATAGCAAAACTGCTGTCTTAAGATGGGAGAAGTGTATGGACAAAATTTTTGCCCTGCTTGATAAATACCTGATACCGGTGATGACCAGATTGGCCGAGCAGCGCCATCTGCGGGCGGTGCGGGACGGTATCGTCTCCACGATACCGCTGATCATTGTGGGCAGTTTCTTTTTAATCATCGCTTCCCCGCCGGTGGAGGGCCTGGCCGCGTTGGTGAAGCCGTACACCGCACAGATCATCGTGCCTTACCGGCTGACGATGGGTTTGATGGCGCTTTTTGCCTCCCATAGTATCGGTTATCATTTGGCCAAGTCCTACAAACTGGACGGCCTTTCCGGGGGCGTGCTGGCCATGGCCGCTTTTCTGCTGACCAGCATTCCTCTGAAATTCGGGGAAAATGGTAAGGAATTTGTGCTGATGATGGAACACCTGGGCGGAAAGAGTATGTTTGTGGCCATCATCATGGCTGTATTTGCCGTGGAAGTATTGCGTTTCGCCAAGTCAAGAAAACTGACCATCACGCTGCCGGAGGGTGTGCCCGAATCGGTGGCCCGCTCCTTTGAAGCGCTTATTCCGGCAGCGCTTATTATTCCGCTTATCTGGCTTGTCCGGGATATGGGCGGCTTTGATATTCATCTTTTTGTCACCCAGCTGTTTCGGCCCCTGGTATTGGCCGGCAATACCCTGGGCGGTGTGTTGGTGCCCATTGCCATGATCGGCTTGCTTTGGGCCACAGGCATTCATGGCGACTCGGTGGTTGCCAGTGTTGCCCGACCCATCTGGCTGGTATTGCTGGATGAGAATATCGCCGCCGCTGCCGCCGGTCAGCCGATTCCCAACATCGCGCCGGAGCCTTTCTTCCAGTGGTTCGTCTGGATTGGCGGTTCGGGGGCCAGTCTCAGTCTTGTGCTGCTTATGCTGTTTTCCAAGGCTCCTTACCTGAGGAGTATCAGCCGGGTAACACTGTTGCCGGGCATTTGCAACATTAATGAACCGGTGGTTTTCGGCGTACCGATCATGCTTAACCCGCTGTTGTTCGTGCCTTTTGTCTGCGGACCGCTGATTATCGGCACTTTGAGTTATTTTGTCATGCAGGTTGGTTTGGTGACAAAGCCTTTTTTATTAGTGCCCTGGACCCTGCCCGCGCCGGTGGGCGCTTATCTGGCCACGGGCGGGGACTGGCGGGCTATTATCCTGGTGTTGGTGAACATTTTGATCGTCGCCGCGCTTTATTATCCGTTTTTAAAGGCCTATGAACGTAAACTGATCAGAGAAGGGGCCGGCGAACCGGGGGAGGGATGAAATAATGGAGACCATAATTTTTGAAATTATTCTGCATGCCGGCAATGCCCGGGCAGAGGCCTACGCGGCTTTGCAGGCGGCGCAGGCCGGCGATTTTACCGCCGCCCGGGAGAACCTGAAGCAAGCGGAGGCGGAGATCGGGATCGCCCACCGCACACAGGCGGATTTGATCCAGCAGGAAGCCCGGGGAGATCATGTGCAGGTATCGTTGCTGTTGGTCCACGCCCAGGATCATTTAATGACGGCCATGTCCGAGAAAAACCTGATTGAACATATGGTGGAGATGCATAAAACCATCGCCCGGCTGACACAGAAACAGGAGGCATCTTCATGCGCGGATTGAAAATCGCCGTCATTGGCGGCGGCAGCAGTTATACGCCGGAACTGGTGGACGGTTTTATCCGCCGCGCGGCGGAATTGCCGGTATGTGAAATATGCCTGGTGGATATTGCCGCTGGTGAGCGAAAATTAAAGATCGTAAGTGAATTGGCCCGGCGCATGGTTGCGGCGGCGGGATTGAATATTAGCATAACAGCGACTCTAAATCGTCAGGAGGCGCTCCGCGGCGCCGATTTCGTCGTAACCCAGTTTCGCGTGGGCGGACTGACGGCCCGGGCCCGGGATGAACGTTTCCCTTTGCCTTATCACGTGCTCGGGCAGGAGACCACCGGTCCCGGCGGTTTTGCCAAGGCGCTGCGGACCATCCCGGTTATGCTTGATATTTGCGCGGATATGGCGGCATGGTGTCCGGACGCCTGGCTGATAAATTTTACAAACCCCGCCGGTCTGATCACGGAAAGCGTGTTGAAATATACGCAGACGAAGTGTATCGGCTTGTGCAATGTACCCATTCATATGCAAATGACCATCGCCAAACTGCTGGAGGCGAAGCCCCGGGAACTGTTCATTGATTTTGTCGGTCTAAATCACCTGCTCTGGGGAAGAAAGGTATGCTTAAAGGGCGGGGATGTAACCGGCGAGGTGCTGGCGAAACTTCAGGACGGGGCGGCGCTTAGTGTGAAGAACATCCCGGATCTGAAGTGGGACGGTGAATTTTTAAGGGCGCTGGGGATGGTACCCTGTCCTTATCATCGCTACTATTACATGACAGATGCTCTTTTGGCAGAAGAACTGGCGGCGGCGGCGCCGGACGGCCCGGGGACGCGGGCTGAGCAGGTTCAGGCCGTGGAAAACCGGCTCTTTGAACTCTACGCCGATCCCGCCCTGCGGGAGAAACCGGCTGAATTGGAAAAACGGGGGGGCGCTTATTACTCCGATGCGGCAGTATCCCTCATCAGCGCCCTTTATAATGATAAACGGGAAATCCATACAGTCGATACACTGAATAACGGTGCGATTAGCGAACTGCCCGCCGATTGTGTGGTGGAAACGAACTGCCTTATCGGAAAAAACGGGCCGGTTCCCCTGGCGGCGGGGGACCTGCCGCCGGCCATAACCGGGCTGCTGCGGCAGGTCAAGGCCTATGAACAGCTGGCTGTGGAAGCCGGTGTGCGGGGGGACAGGGCGAAAGCCCTGCTTGCCCTGGTGACTCACCCCTTGGTACCGTCGGTGGAAATAGCCAAACAACTGCTCGCGGATATTCTCCGCTTGAATGCCGCCTATCTGCCGCAGTTCAAGGATTGAAAGAGAGGAACGGGACGGCTATGCTGCAATTAATTATCAACGCTGACGATCTGGGGTTGACGCCGGGCTGTAACGCAGGCATTCTGCAGGCGTTAACAGAGGGTATCGTCACTGACACAACCTTAATGATCAATACGGAATTTACGGACGACGCAGTCAAGGGACTGAAGGCAAGGGGCATTAACCGGGTGGGGCTGCATTTAAACCTTACCTGCGGAACCCCGCTGCTGCCGGCGGCGGAAGTGCCCAGCCTGGTGGACGACGCGGGGCGGTTTAACCGGAAAATTGCCGTCGCCGCACCCAACATGCGCCAGGCGGAGGTGGAGCGTGAACTCGGCGCCCAGGTGGAAAAGTTTCTCGGGACCGGTCTCGGGTTAACCCATTTGGACAGTCATCACCATGCCCACTCCTATCCGGGGATCAGGGAAGCGGCCATTGGTTTGGCCCGGAAACTAGGGGTGCCTTTACGTCAGACCGGTGAGGAACTGCGCCAACAGATTGTCGCGGCCGGCGTAGCCAGCACCGATTTCTTTGCCGTAAATTTTTACGAACAGGGCGTTAGTCTGGAAAACTTGCAGGCCATCATCGCCGGTCACCGGCAGGGAACGCTGGAAATTATGTGCCATCCCGCTGTACCGGAAGAATTAATTTACCGGATAAGCTCCTATAACAGCTGGCGGGAAAGAGAACTGGCCCTGCTGACTTCCCGTGAAATGACTGATTTCTTAAAGGAAAAGGGTGTGCGCCTCATCGGGTTTGACGCCCTGCCCCGGGACTGACATGGAACGTTTGCGGCGGATTCTGGGTAAACAGCGGCGTCTGGTGGCGGGTCTGATGTCCGGGACATCCCTGGACGGCATTGACGTGGCGCTGGTACATATTCAGGGCAGCGGCGCCGGTACCCGGGTGGAACAGGCGGCCTTCCAAACAGTGCCTTATGAGACCCGGATAAGGGAGCAGATTCTGGCGGCATGCCGGCGGGATACCTCGGACGTAGAGATGATCTGCCGGCTGAATTTTACGCTGGGTGAATTATTTGCCGACGCAGTCCGGGCGATTTGCCGAAAAACGGGGATTTCCCCCACCGAACTGGATCTCATTGGTTCCCACGGTCAAACTCTGTGGCACTGTCCGGGGGAGAGCACCCTGCAGATTGGGGAAGCGGCAGTCATTGCCGAACGCACCGGCGTGCCGACAATTGCCGACTTTCGCGTCCGGGACGTAGCCGCCGGCGGTCAGGGTGCGCCGCTGGTACCATATACCGAATATATCCTGTTCCGGGATCCGCATAAATGCCGTCTGCTCCAAAACATCGGCGGCATAGCCAATGTTACCGTGCTGCCGGCCGCTGCGCGGACGGAGATGGTAACGGCCTTTGATACCGGTCCCGGAAATATGATGATCGATGCCTGCATCAACGTTGTAACCAACGGGCGGAAGCGATGGGACGAAAACGGGGCAATGGCCGCCCGTGGCACTGTACATCACGAAATGCTGGCAGAATTGTTGGCGCATCCTTATTTGGGACAATCGCCTCCGAAGACCACCGGCCGGGAGATATTCGGGGAACCGTACACGGTGAAGCTCATCGGCAAATACCGGGGGCGGGGCGTACCGGCGGAAGATCTGGCGGCAACCCTGACTTATTTTACCGCCCAAAGTATCCTTGACGCTTACCGGAGATTTATTTTTCCACACTATCGTTGTGATGAGGTCATTGTCTGTGGCGGCGGCAGTCACAACCGGACGCTGCTGTCCTTACTGCAGCGGGGTCTGCCGGATATACCGGTATTGACCCTGGAGACCCTGGGCTTTTCCAGTGATGCCAAAGAAGCCGTTGCTTTTGCTATTTTGGCTAACGAAGCGCTCTGCGGCCGGACCAATAATCTCCCTGGCGTGACCGGTGCGCGGGTGCCCGTCATCATGGGTAAAATTTCATTGTAAGGAGCCGGAATATGTTGGAACAATCTGTAGTCGTCGTAAATAAAACGGGCCTGCATGCCCGCCCTGCCGCCTTGCTGGTCAAAACGGCCGCCAGTTTTCCCTGTGATGTCGTGATAATCAAAAACGGCAAGAACTTTAATGGGAAAAGTATCATTTCTGTAATGAGTGCCGCCGTTAAAGAAGGCGAGGAAATTACTGTCCGTACCGACGGGGACAGGGAGGAAGAAGCCTTAGAGGCACTCATTACCTTGATCAAAACGGGGTTGGCAGAAAAACGTTAAACTTTAAGAACATGAAGAAAGGTGCCG
>DHRA01000086.1:57383-83020 GCA_002411145.1 Firmicutes bacterium UBA5324
CGGCACCTTTCTTCATGTTCTTATTTTGTTTCTACTTGCCGGGCCATTAATGTGGCGACTTTGTTTGCAAAGCCGATGGGGTCTTCGGGGACAAGGCCTTCAATCAACAACGCCTGGTCGTATAATAAGGCGCAATAATCTTTGAAAGCGTCTGAAGCAGGCGCGGTCTCATGCAGCTGCTTTAATCCGGCAAACACGGGATGATGCGGGTTTATTTCCAGAATGCGCTGGGCTTTATACAGAGACTTGTTTACTTCGGCCAGGATTTGTTCCATGGAAAGACTGATTCCCTGGTCGTCACTGACCAGACAGACCGCACTGGATTTCAAGCGGCTGCTGATTTTCACGTCCGAAATTTTGCCGCTTAATTGTTCTTTAACCGCCTGAATTAAAGCCTCATTTTCCTTGGCAATTTCTGCGGCATTTTTGTTTGTATCGGCAGTCTCAAGCTCGTCCAGGTTCAAATCGCCGCGGCTGACGGACTGAAATTTTTTGCCATTATATTCCTGCAGAGCGTCGAGGGCAAACTCGTCAACCCGGTCAAACAGGTACAGCACTTCCAAACCTTTTTCCCGCAACAGTTCCAGTTGCGGTAACCGTTCCACCGAAGCATAGTCTTTGCCGGTGGCGTAATAGATCACCTGTTGTTTTTCCGGCATCCGGCCGACATAATCCGCGAGCGTGGTTAATTCTTCAGCTTTGATGGAAGAGGGGAACAGCAGCAGGGTTTGCAATTTTTCCCGATTTTGATAATCCGCATAAATGCCGCCTTTAATATCGGTACCGAATTCCCGCCAGAACTTCTCATATTTGGGACGGTCTTTGACCAGCATATTTTCCAGCGTCTTTATGAGGCTTTTTTCCAAGTTCTTGCCAATCAGCTTTAATTGTTTGTCATGCTGCAGCAATTCGCGGGAAATGTTCAGGGAAAAATCCGGGGAATCGACAAGCCCGCGGACAAATCGTAAATATTCCGGCAGCAGATCCCTGCACTTATCCATGATAAAGACATTTTTGGCATAGAGCCGGATACCGGCGTCATGTTCCCGGCTGCGATAGAAATCAAGCGGGGCATGGGCGGGAATAAACAGCAAAGCAGTGTATTCTACGGCGCCTTCTACTTTGGAATGAATGATTTCCAGGGGATCCTCCCAGTCAACGAAAATGTTTTTATACAACTGATGGTATTCGTCTTTTTTGATTTCATTTTTAGGGCGGGTCCACAGCGGAGCCTGGGAGTTAAGGGTGCGGACTTCCACGACCTGAGATGCCGGCGCATCTTCGATGATCTTACCCTCGGCGTCCTGCGGTTTTTCTTCTCTAATGAAACCCATTTTAATGGGATAACGGATGTAATCGGAGTATTTTTTTACGAGACTTTCCAGGACATAGCGATTAAGGAAGTTTTCCCCGGGGCGTTCCGGATTACGGTGTTCCTCATTAATGGTGAGCATGATGGTGGTACCCCGGTTCGTTTTGTCGCAGGCTTCTATCGTATAGGTACCGTCGCCGGCTGATTCCCATTTAACGCCCTTTTCCTGCCCGGGCGCCCGGGTAAGTACGGTGACCTTTTGGGCCACCATGAAGGCCGAATAAAAGCCCACGCCGAATTGGCCGATTAAATCCTGATCGCCGGCCGCGCCGCTCTCTTTCATTTTTTCCAAAAATGCCTTGGTGCCCGATTTGGCGATGGTCCCCAGGTTTTCTACCACCTCGTCATAGGTCATGCCCATGCCATTGTCCTTAATTGTCAGGGTATGGCTGATTTCATCGGGTTCGATTTCAATGCGAAAATCGGCATCCCCCTCCAGCAGATCCTGGTTGGTCAGGGACGCAAAACGGAGCTTGTCCAGTGCGTCCGAGGCGTTGGAAATCAGCTCCCGTAAAAAAATCTCCCGATTGGTATAGATGGAGTGGACCATCAGGTCTAGCAATTGCCTGGTTTCCGCCTGAAATTCCCGGGTTTCTTTGGTAGTTGATGCTTGATTCATAGAGAAATTCTCCTTTTTTCATGATATGTAAGCAAATCTTAAGCGATGTTAGCACTCATTCACAGAGAGTGCTAACATCGCTTCTATAATACTTCGGATGCGGTCAGAAATCAATATGTTACGTAGGAAAAATAAGGCAATCTAGGATTTTTCCACGCATTTACCGGCAAATAGCTTGCGGAAATACAATAAATTTTCCTTTTTCGCAGGTTATCGTTTTTCCTTTCCCGCCGGTCAAGGGGTCTTATTATTGTTATTGACGGCAGCTTTTTGTGCGGCTATTTCCTTAGCCAGTTCGTCGGCGGGGCTAAAGCCGGGTTTTAGATTAAAGGCAGTTTCAAAGATTTTCCGGGCAATGGGCGCCGCCGCGTCGGAGCCATAGCCGCCCTGTTCAATAATAATCGCGATGGCGATGGTGGGGTTGTCGTAGGGGCCATAGGCAACAAACCAGCCATGGTCGTCACCGTGCGGATTTTCCGCGGTACTGGTTTTTCCCGCGATCGTCAGAGGAAATTCCGTAAAGATATAGCCGGCCGTACCGGACGGGGATACCACATCCCGCAGCCCTTCCCGTATAGCCGTGAGCGTTTTATCGGAAAGCGGCACGGTGCCCACCTCTTCCGGACCGAAACTTTGTACGGTTTGTCCAGCGGGAGTGACGATCTTACTTACGAGATACGGGCGGTAGCGGTGACCGCCATTGGCAATCTGACTTACCAGCGAGCACATTTGGATCGGAGTAAGCAGTTGGAAGCCCTGGCCAATGGCGGCGTCCATGGTTTCCGACAGATACCAGTCCTCGTCATACACTTTCTTTTTATACGCCCGGCTGGCAACCAAGCCTTCATCTTCGCCGGGTAAATTAATGCCGGTTTGGGCGCCCAGTCCGAAATTGCGCGCCCATTCCTCCAAGAGGTCAATACCCAGGCGGTTTCCCAGTTCATAGAAGAATACGTTGTCGGATTTGGCGAGGGCCACGCGAAAATCAATCCAGCCCAAAGCCGCGCCATGGGCGTTGCTTTTGGGAACAAGCCAATGTTGCCCGGGGTCATAAATCTTCTCTTCCGGGGTGATTTTGCCCGTTTCCAGCGCAGCCGCGCCGGTAACGATCTTAAAGGAAGAGCCCGGAGGGTAGGCGGCGTTGATCGCTCTGTTTTGCATGGGATTATTGGGGTTGTCATTGATTGCTTTCCAGTCCTTGGCGGAAATCCCGCCGTTAAAAAGGTTAGGATCAAAACCGGGGCGGCTTACCATCGCTAAAATTTCCCCTGTCTGCGGATTCATAACCACGACTGCCCCGGCCTTCGCTTCCGGATTGCCCAATTTCATCTGCAGATATCGCAACTGGTTATCCATGGCTTGTTCCGCCGTCTTTTGAATTTTTGCATCAATGGTCAGTACCAGGTCGTTGCCCGGGACGGCTTGTTTCTTTCCCAATAATTGCTGGGGATGTCCGTTCACATCAACTTCGATTTGTTCACCGCCGTCCACCCCGCGCAGTTCTTTGTCATACACTTTTTCCAGCCCGGATTTGCCGACAATGGCGCCGGTTTTATAGCCTGCGGCTTTTTTGGCTGCCAATTCGTCTTCGCTGATCTCGCCTACGTAACCGAACATATGGGCGCCCAGCTCTTTGTTAAGATAATTGCGCACCGCCTGGACTTCAACCATCACACCGGGCAGTTCCATTTGTCTTTCTTCTATTTTTGTCACGATCTCGGGACCAACATCGCTTTTAATGCGTATCGGTTCAAGAGGATTGTCCCGCCGTTTGATCTTTTCCCTGATTTCCTCCGGCTTCATGCCCAGGATGTCAGCCAGCCGCACGATTACCTCATCGGGGATGGGCCCGGAAATCGGCACCAGGGAAATGGAAAAGCCCGGCCGGTTAGAGACAAGCACCTCGCCGTTCCGGTCAAAGAAGAGACCCCGGGGCGCGAGAATCGGCACCAGGCTGATCCGGTTATTATCCGCCTGACGCAGAAAATCCTGACCGTGGATAATTTGCAAATAAGCCATCCGGCTTATCAGCAGGGCAAAAATGAGGATGGCAACGGTAATAAATATATTAAGCCGGCGGGGATATTTATAACCCATAAGCAACCTCCTTCAGGCCAGGGATTACACAACGAAAAAACCAACTTCCGTGGAAGATGGTCTAAAATATCACACGGGCCATAAACCGCCCCGCTTCAGATCAGTTCCCGTTCATAGCGATTCAATTATAGCAAATGGGTTATGTTTACTCAACGCACAATTTTTTACAGCCGCGCCGGAGTGGGCCGTAGGAAAATTAGCACAAAATTATTTAAAGGAACATGAGAAAGATTGTCGAATAATAATAAGTATTGTCATAAAAATTGTTATAAATATGGAAGCAGGGGAGTGGAAAGTAGTGGGCCATGCAATTTTTGAACAGCGATCAGGGATCTTGGGTGTGGCAGTGGTGACTGCCTGCGGGGTAATTCGCCCGGAACAGCTCGCGGGATTAGGCGAACTGCCGAAAAAAGTTTCTGTCCTGGGGATGAAGCTGACAACCCGCCAAACTTTGATTTTTTTGATTAATGAAGCGGATCTGACCGTTTTTCAGCAGGAAATTCAAAAGATTGGCCTGCAAATTGGCGTTTTCGGGAATATTGTGCGCAATGTTAAAGGTTGCGCCGGCAGTGACCAATGGTGCCGAAGAAGTTTTGGCGACGCCTTTGGCCTGGGGGTGCGCATCCAGGAGCAATTTATGAATCAACCAGCCCCGAAAGACTTTAAGATTTCCACCGCTGGTTGTCCCCGGGGTTGTACGGACCCCTATTGCGCGGACTTTGGTGTGATTGCGGTGGGGGCGGACCGTTTTGATATTTACCTGGGCGGCCGGGGAGGAAGCAAGGTGCCCCGGCACGGGCAGCGCATCCTGGAACAAATTTCCGGGGAGCAGGTAATGAAGGTGTTGGATTTTGTGCTGCAGAAATACCGGCAACTTGGCGAGGAGAATGAAAGATTGTGCCGGGTCATTGACCGCTGCGGTATCGACAGCTTTATTCCCGCGCCGGATGTATACATAGATGAGCATAGTCAGCCGGAGGAACTCGATGATTTCAGTGCGTTTCTGGCCGGACAATGAGAGGAGTTGTCAACGATGAAGGAAATTAATGTAGTTTCTATTAAAGAGGCGGTGCAGAATTGCTGCAAGGGCCATTTGGATTGCGCCACCTGTAAAGGTAAAGAATGTCTCATCGGCTTTGCCAAACTGGTATCCGATTATGCGGCCAGTAAAAAAATGCTGAGCATTCCCAATGGTTTGAAGATGGTCCCCACCCAGGACTATAAAACTTACGATCCCCATATTGTGGCTGCGGCGCTGGCGGTCATTAACTTTGAGTGCAAAAACTGCCAGGATAGTCATGATGATAACTGCATAATCAATATTATCCGCTCTGCACTTGAGGTGACCTTGCTGGGCGAGCACCTGGAATTCACCGGTAATCCGCTTACCTATGTCATGAACCTCGCCCGGATCAACCCGGAAATCGGGGAAAGGGTGATGCAGGAATACAAATTACTGAAAAACGGTTAAAGTTTTGGGAAAGGAAGGGCAGCCATGGGGTGGGTTTTCGTTTATCATCTACCGCCGGGATACTCATTCCAGACGGGGATTGGAAAACATTTTGCCAACAGAGGGCTTCGCGGAGATGAATTCTTCGCGAAGCCTTCACTCATTCCTTGCATTTTTCACAAAAATCACCGTTGCTTTCCAGGGGCGTACGCCGTCGGAAGCGGCCGCCGGTAACTTCGTGCACGTTTTCAACGGCAATAAAGGCGCAGGGATCGAAACGGAGCACGATTTCCTTGATGCGGGGAAGTTCCAGGCGTGTAATCACACAATAAATGACACGTTTGGCTGTTCCTGTATATCCGCCCTGGCCCGTGAGATAGGTTATGCCGCGTCCTGACTCCGTAATAATGGCCCGGCCGATTTTATGGGCGTAGGGGGAGATGATCACGACCGATTTTGATTCATCAAAGCCCTCAATGACCAAATCAATCATTTTGGAAGCGACGAAATAGGTGATTAGCGAATACATGGCCCGTTCCCAGCCAAAGACGAAGCCGGCCAGAATGAAGATGAAGACATTGATAAACAGGATGATCTCTCCCACGGACAGACAGTAGCGGCTGCTGAGCAGCATGGCGATAATTTCGGTTCCGTCGGTGGAACCGTGGGCGCGGATAATTAAACCTACCCCGATCCCAACAAATATGCCTCCGAATACGGCCACCAGCAAAAGATCCCGCGTGACGGGCGGGAAGGGGTGAGCGTAGTGGGTGAACAGCGCCAGCGCGGAGATGGCAAAGAGGGATAACCAGACGAATGCTTTACCCGCCCGCTGGTAGGCGATATACAAAAAGGGCAGGTTTAGCAATACGATGAACAAACCGATGGGCCAATGCGTCAGGTGACCCAGCAGGATGGAGACACCGATAACACCGCCGTCGATAATGTTGTTTGGGATGAGGAATTCTTCCAAACCAAAGGCGGCACTGGCGGCGCCCAGGGTGCAGATAAGAAGGTTTAACGGTTTCATGGCAAAGACTCCCTTAGTTAGTAGTGTTAAACAAAATAATCAATTTGGGCGGAAGGAAAATAACGGCTGATTTTTTCTTGCATGTGGGCCTTGAGTTCCCGCCTGACTTCCGGGGGATAAATATATTTTCCATAGCCGAATTGGCCATACTTAAACTGCCGTTCCGCTTCTTCCATCGGCAAGGTGGTTGCCGGAAAAATTGTCTTGATATTAGTTTTGGCCTTTTTGGTATAACGGTGGGTGATAAGTTCAAAGCTAAGAGTTTGCTTTGTTTCTTCCGGCAGTTCTTTTGTCAAAGCTGCCAGCATTTTGTCATACTCGGTTTCCCAGCCGGAAAAATAAAAAATCGGTGCAATGATGAACCCGAGGGGATAGCCGGCCAGTGCCGTTTTCTTTGCAGCGGCGATTCGTTCCGCCAGCGACGGAGTCCGGTGTTCATAGTCTCTGATTACTGAGGCGGCATTCAAACTGAAACGAAAACGGGTATGCCCGTTGTGGCGGGCATCAAGCAGTGGTTCAACGTGGGTGTGTTTTGTGACAAAACGAAACCGTCCATAGGGTTGCCGCCCAAAAAACTCAACGGTGGTTTTCAGTAAACCGGTTAAATATTCCGTGGGAAGCGGATCCGAGGTCGCCGCGCCTTCAAAAACCGTGATTTCCGGGATCCGTGTTTTAATATATTCTTCGGCTTTTGCCAGTATCTCCTCAATGTTTACATAGATACGCAGATAAGGTTTTTTCCCCAAAGTAGTGCCGAGGTAACAATATTCACACATGCTGGGGCAACTGGTACTTAAGGGCAGCTGGTAATGGGCTGAAGGCTTACAGGTTGCAAAGTCCTTGCTGCGCCGCACGCCGACCACCAGGGTGTCTTTGGCCAGGCGGTACGCGGCAGCCGGCGATTTACCCGTAATCCCTGTGATACGATTGTGTGAACCGGTAAAATTTATGCTGACCCCCAGGGCTTCCAGGTGGTTGAACAATTCGCGACCCAAGGGATAATGAAGAGCGCGCTCTTCAAAATAAGCTTGTTTCGGTACAAAAAGATAATCCATACGATCGTCCCCCATTGATATTATTAATTTGCTTTCGCGCAATGATGTTAGTATATGTAATCTTTCAGAAAAAATTGTTTTGTCAAGCGGAGGAAATCAGTCGCGATTACCGAATATTAACAATATTGAAAATTTGTTATATTTGGGGGAATTTTGATGACAGGACGTAAAACTATCCGCATCAGGGTGCCTCAAGTTGAGCCCGGGATGGTGCTGGGCAACGATGTTTTTTCCGGTGCGGGCACTGTGCTGCTGACCAAAGCCACATTATTAACTGACTACACCATTGCCCAGTTGCGGGCATGGCAAATTGAATATGTTGATGTTAAAGACGCAAAAAATGAAAAAAATCCTGCGAGGGAGGGCGGCCGGAATTATGCCCGGGAAGATGCGGCCTTTGCCAATATGTACGCCCATTCCCTCGATTCCATTGCAGAATTGTTTGAGGAAATGCACCACAGTGACAAGGTGCCGGTACAGGAATTTTTGCCGATTGCCGAAGGAATTCTTGATCAGGTACTGGGGGTGCAGGGAGTTCTCCGGCGGCTGCATCAGGTAAAGACCGGTGATGAATATACCTTCAGCCATTCCTTAAATGTGGGGATATATGCTGTATTGATTGGATCATGGCTGAATTACGGCGCCGAAGACCTGCGCATGTTGGCGACGGCGGGACTTTTGCATGACGCGGGGAAGGTCAAGGTGCCGGCCGCTATTATTAAAAAGGCGGGCCCGCTTTCCGCCGATGAGTATCAGGAAATACAACGGCACCCCTTTTATGGCTATCAATTGGTGGCCAATACGCCGGGGATGCCTAAGAAAATTGCCCTGGCCGTACTGCAGCATCATGAACGGGAGGATGGGACGGGCTATCCGCTCAAGCTCTCTTCCCCGACCATTTTGTCCATCGCGAAAATTATCGCCGTGGCTGATGTATTTGATGCGGTGACTTCGAACCGCTGCTATCAGGCAAGAAGACCGCCCCATGTTGCCGCCAGTATCATTATGGAAGAAAGTTTTAAATCCTTGGATCCAGTTGTGGCCCAAAGCTTTCTGGCCCGGATTGTGCCCTACCTTTTTAACGACGATATTCGTCTGAACAACGGGATGACCGGGCGGATTATTCAGCTAAACCGTTTAAGCCCCACCCGGCCTTTGGTTCAAACTGAGCAGGGCTTTATAGACCTCAACCAAATGCCCGAATTAAAAATCGTGGATGTGGTTTAGCCTTTTACCGTTCAATAAGGTCTGCGTCGCGGACCTTATTTTATGCTGATAAAAAAAGCTTATTCGGGCAGAATTAAGGGTATGAACGAGATCAACAGCGCAAGCTCCAAAGAATGGTTGTTGTTTTGCCGGCGATTTTTTCATAACCCGTCCTGCATCGGCAGCGTTATGCCGAGTTCACGGTTTTTAGCGCGTAAAATGGTCCGCAGTGTGGCCTGGGAACAATGTGGATTGATCGTGGAACTGGGTGCGGGCACCGGTTCTTGTACAGAGTATCTGCTGGCCAATAAACCGCAGCGCACAAAAGTGCTGGTTTTTGAGAAAGATCCTGTGTTCCGTGCGCAACTGGCGGAAAAGTTCACAGCCGTTCCGCTTTATGATGATGCCGCCCAATTGGCGGAAATATTGGCGGCCCAGGGCATCCGGAGGGTGGATTGCATTATGTCCGGCTTGCCCTTTGCCATGTTTTCCGATGCAGAGCGCCAGGCTATTTTAGCGCAGATCCAGCGGGTGTTGCCCAGGGGCGGGCAGTTTATCACCTTTCAGTATTCTCCGCAGATGTATCGGGAACTATGTCTCAAATTTTCGGAAGTGAGGATAGGCTTCACCTTTTTCAATCTGCCGCCGGCAATTATTTATTCCTGCCGCCGTTAATTTGACATTAGGTAATTGTGCCGGAGGGATAAGTGCCGTATAATGGGATGCAGGACAACCCATTTAAGGCAGGGGAATTACTTTGCACAGCATAACACCGAAATTAATCAAAAAACGCATTGCCCTGGTCTGTTTATTTATCACCTTTTCTGCTGCTTGTTTAGCGGCGCGCATGGCCTATCTCCAGATTTTCCACAGTTCCTGGCTGAAGCATAACGCGCTGGATCAGCGTTTGGATGACCGGACAATTTACGCGAAACGGGGCACCGTTTACGACCGGACGGGGAAAACGCTGGCCGTCAGTACGCTGGCCGACTCCGTGTATGCAGAACCAAATCGGCTGCAAAATGCGGAAGAGACCGCCGCGAAGCTCGCCGCAATCTTGCAGCTGGATGCGGCCAAATTAACACAGCGTTTTAAGCAAGGCGGAGCCTTTACATGGGTGAAAAGAATAATCACGCCTGAGCAGTCGAAAGCCATTACCGATCTGCAGTTGGCGGGTGTCGGTCTTACCCAGGAAAGCAAGCGGCATTATCCCAACGGTAACCTGGCTGCCCATGTGCTGGGCTTTGTGGGTATTGATAACCAGGGCCTGGCGGGTATTGAGCTTGCGTTTGAACAATACCTGAAGGGAACGCCGGGGCGGATCGTCACCGAGACAGATCCCGGAGGGCGGCAGCTGCCCGATGGCGTGCAAAAAATTCTCCCCAGCAAGGATGGCCAGGATCTGGTTTTAACAATCGACCAGACCATTCAATTTATTGTTGAACGGAAATTGGACAAGGCGTTGAAGGACACCCAGGCCAAAGCAGCAACCATTGTGGCCATGAATCCAAAGACAGGGGAGATACTGGCTTTAGCCAGCCGGCCGGATTACAAACCGGAAACCTATGATGAATATTCACCTTTAAACTGGCGCAACAACGCCATCTCCAATGTCTATGAGCCAGGCTCCGTTTTCAAGATCGTTACGGCTTCCGCCGCCCTGCAGGAACAGGTTGTCACCACCGGGGAGCAGTTTGTGGATCCGGGTTACATAGAAGTGCAGGGAAATCGCATTTACAACTGGGATGGCGGTGACGGCAGCGAAAAGGGTAATTTTGTGGACATGGTAAAAAAATCCTCCAACTATGCGCTGATTTCTGTCGGTATGCGTCTTGGTCCCGACAGACTTTATCAATATATTGATAATTACGGCTTTGGGAAAAGGACCAATGTGGATTTGCCCGGTGAAGAATCAGGGGTAATTATTCCCAAGAATGAAGTGCGCACCCTGGACTGGGCCACGATGTGTATTGGCCAAAGTATAGCCGTGACCCCGTTGCAGTTGCTCACAGCCGTCGCCGCAGTGGCCAATGACGGTGTACTGATGAAACCGCAGATCGTGAAAGAAATTCGCGCAAAAGACGGAAAGACCATCCAGGCATACCAACCGGAAGTAGTGCGTCAGGCCATTTCGCCCGACACGGCCCGGCAAATGCGGTACATTTTAGAAAAGGTGGTTTCCGAAGGCGGCGCGGGTAAAGCCGCGGTACCGGGCTACCGGTTCGCCGGCAAAACTGGCACCGCCCAGGTAGCCGGGCCGTCAGGAGGTTATGAAGCCGGCAAATACGTGGCGTCTTTTGTCGGTTTTGGTCCTTTGGACGAGGCGCCGATCGCCATGGCCATAGTTTTGTATGAACCCAAGGGAGCCTACTATGGCGGACAGATTGCCGCGCCTATATTTAGTGAAATTATGCGGGAAATAGTCCAATATTATAATATCTTTCCCGCGGCAAAACCGGCAGCAGCCGGGGAAGCCGATAAGAATAAGCCTTCCGCATTATTGGCCATCCCGAACTGTCTCAATTTAACGGTGGCGGAAGCAACAAGGCTTCTGCGGGAGAAAGGTTTTACCGTTAAAACTGAAGGCGGCGGAGAACGGGTTACCGATGTTTCACCGGGGGTCGGCGCACTTATTAACACAGGCGGGAGTGTTACCTTATATGCGGCCAAACAGAATCCGCTGCAGGAGGGGGAAACATGGGTTCCTTATCTACAGGGGAAAACCATCAGAGAAACCGGTGAACTGCTGGCCCAGGCGGGACTGAGCTTTTATCCCATTGGTTCCGGTATCGCCATTCAACAGGAGCCTGCCTTTGGCACAAAGCTGGCTGTGGGGAGTACGGTGACGGTGTATTTTGCCAACAGGCCGCCGCCATAAAGGGGAGCTGAATTAAGGGGAGTTTTAATTCCCGTTGCACTTTAAGTGAACTTATCCAGACGCCTGGCCGGCGGACAAAGGGACGCCGGAAATTTTTTGTTTACAGAATAAAAAATTATGTAGTATAATACAGATGGGAAGAAATGGACAAGCATTTTTCCTGAAAAAGGTATTAAGCCGAATCCGCAAGGTACGGGGGAACCAATTGATGGGGTGAAACGTAATGTGGGGCTGTCCTTCAGCCCTAACCCGGCAGCTAACCTCGGAGGCTAGGGAAGGAGAGTTGCCCTTGGTATATATAAAGAAAGCATGTATTACATTGATTTTGTTAGTGGGAATCCTGATACCCGGAGTGGCCGGTGCAGCCGGTTTGCGTTCGGGTGACGACGGCGAGATGGTGTACGAGCTGCAGGAGAGATTAGCCGCTTTGCATTATGATGTGGCGGTTGACGGTGACTTTGGAAGCCAGACGGAAAAAGCGGTCTCTAAGTTCCAACAGGACAATGGTTTGGCGGCTGACGGCGTGGTCGGCAAGACCACCTGGGATATACTTGTACGACTTAGCCCGGAACCCAGCCGGGGCAGCAGGCCGGCGGGCGATCAGGCGGTGACCATTGCACGTCGTTACATATCAACTCCTTACGTCTTCGGGGGCACCGGCCCGGGCGGATTTGACTGCAGCGGATTTACGCAATATGTGTTCCGTCAGATGGGGATTAGCCTGACGCGCATGGCCGACGGCCAGTACGGTCAGGGAATGCCCGTAGGGGAAGGTTTATTGCGGGTGGGTGATCTGGTGTTCTTTTCGACATATGAAGCCGGTCCTTCTCACGTGGGTATTTTTGCCGGAAATGGTCGCTTTATCCATGCCGGCTCGAGTACTGGGGTTACGGTAAGTTCACTATATGATTCCTATTGGGGTCCCCGCTACATAGGCGCCCGCAGGGTGATACGCTAAATAAAAAGAGCTGTTCTTTAAACAGGTTTGTTAACCTGTTTAAAGCAGCTCTTTTCTTATTTTTGCATCAATTCGTCAGACTGCGTAGCGGCGCGGGGATCCGCCCGCCCCGGGAAATAAAATCATCACACTTGAAAGTGTTGACCTTGAGCAGCGGGCTGTGTCCCAGCAGGCCGCCGAATTCAACATAATCACCCAGGGATTTTCCCGGTACGGGAATGATACGTACGGCGGTCGTTTTATTGTTTATCATGCCAATGGCCGCTTCGTCCGCGATGATGCCGGAGATGGTGGCGGCGGAGATGTCGCCGGGGACGGCAATCATATCCAAACCCACCGAACAAACACAAGTCATAGCCTCCAGCTTCTCCAGGGAAAGGGCGCCTTTTTCCACCGCGGCGATCATGCCCGCATCCTCACTGACGGGGATAAAAGCACCGCTCAGTCCGCCCACGAAGGAAGAGGCCATCAAGCCGCCCTTTTTCACCGCGTCATTTAACATGGCCAGGGCGGCGGTGGTACCGGGGGCGCCACAGCTTTCCAGGCCCATCTCCTCAAGAATATGGGCTACGCTGTCGCCGACGGCGGGGGTGGGCGCCAAAGAAAGATCAATGATGCCGAAGGGGACGTTTAAACGTTTAGACGCTTCCCGGGCCACGAGTTGTCCGACGCGGGTTATTTTGAAAGCCGTCTTCTTAATAATTTCGGCGACCGTTCCCAGGTCCGCGCCCCGCGCCTCTTCCAGGGCCCGTTTTACAACACCGGGGCCGCTTACGCCCACATTGATGGCGGTTTCCGATTCTCCGACACCGTGAAACGCGCCGGCCATAAAGGGATTATCCTCCACCGCATTGGCGAAGATTACAAGTTTGGCGCAGCCAAGGGCGTCGCGGTCTTTAGTGAGCTCCGCGGTCATTTTAATGACCTGTCCCAGCTCTTTCACGCAGTCCATATTAATGCCCGCGGAAGTGGAGGCTAAATTAACCGAAGCGCAAACCCGTTCTGTTTCCGCTAAAGCCTGCGGTATGGAGTTTATCAGGATGCGGTCACCCCTGGTATAGCCCTTGGGTACAAGCGCGGAAAATCCGCCAATAAAATTAACCCCTACTTTTTTGGCGGCCCGGTCCAGGGCATGGGCGACCTCTACATAGCTGTCGGTTTTACAGCTTTCCGCTACGATGGCAATGGGTGTAACAGAAATACGTTTATTAATGATGGGCACGCCGTATTCATCTTCGATATCATTGCCCACCCGTACAAGATCGGCGGCTGTCGATGTTATTTTGCGGTAAATGTTGTCGCAGAATACAGCCGGATCGGAATGACAGCAATCCCGTAAACTGATACCCAGCGTAATAGTCCGCACATCCAGGTTGTTTTCCTGAATCATCCGGTTGGTTTCTAAGATGTCTTGAATATTTAACATGTCGCCACCTCAAACCTTATGCATAAGCATAAAAATATCTTCATGCTGCGCTTTAATTTCCAAGCCCATTTCCCCGCCCTTTTCGGCCAGGGCTTTTTGTATTTCTCTGAGGGGCACCTTGGATCCGTCCAGCTCGGCGATCATCACCATATTAAAATAACCATCAAGAATATTTTGGTTAATATTTAAGATATTGACGCCCTTATCTGCCAGCACTGCGCTTACTTTAGCGATGATACCTACTTTGTCTCGACCAACAACTGTGATTACAACTTTCATTCTGCCTATCACTCTCCTTATCGTAGTCCGTTATTTGACGAACTAAGAGAAAAATTCTGCGTTACCCAACAAAAATCCTACTATGCGGCAGTAATTTGCGGATATTTTACAAAGCTTAAATGTCGCTCAAGCATAATATTAACCAAGATACCGCATAATAAACTTGACCTTTGGAGAAAGGAGGCAGCAGATTTATGGATAGATTGGCGCTTGTACTTGTTATCGCAGGAGCTTTAAACTGGCTAATGATCGGATTGTTTCGTATTGATTTAGTTGCCGCAATTTTCAATGGGCCGGATGCCTTGTTAAGCCGTGCGGTCTATACGATAGTGGGGTTGGCAGGCATATGGTCCATGACGCTGCTCTTTCGGGAACGAAAGCGGGCGCCTCAGTGAAATATCCGGCTTTGCCGGGCTGCGGGCTTTCAGGTGGAGATATTCCTTCATCTGAAAGAGCCGGAGATACCCGCCTATGGGCGCGGGTGTCTCCGAAGGTATGATAAAGAAAATCCGGCCAACGCCACAGGCGCAAGCCGGGTTTTCTAATTCCCTGAATTCAATGGCGCCTTTTTCCCAATACATAACCCGCGGCCAATAAACCGACACCGCCCAGCAAATGCAAAGCCCACCATGATCGGCCATGCATATCCTGCTCCGCATGACGCATTCTTTGTATCGCTCGCCAGTACATCATCAAACCACCTCCGTACGCATAGTTTGCATAAAAGAAAGGTGAAGTATGTTAGGAACTTTAGGAAGTAAAAGTTTTTGAGCACTGTATAATATGGTAAAAAATGTGGATTTTTTTGCCATCATACCGCCAAATTCCTCTTCATATATTCTAAACGTATGAGAAGAGGGGGATGATGGCATTGCGGAAATGGATGGCTACGGGGACAGTATTGTGGATGGTGCTTCTATATTGCAGCGGTATGGCGGCCGCGGCGGACTCTCCGCGGATAGTGATTAATATTGCGGCCCGTACTTTAAGCCTCTTTGCCGGCGAAAGGCTGGTGAAAGAATATCCCATCGCCGTCGGCCAGCCGTCGAGTCCTTCGCCTTTGGGGGAGTACCGGGTCATAGAAAAAATTGTCGATCCCTGGTGGTATCCTACGACACCGGGGATGTCGCCGGTCCCCTCGGGACCGGAGAATCCTTTGGGCTACCGCTGGATTGGCTTTGCGGATACTTACGGGATACATGGCACCAACGCGCCCTGGTCCATCGGCACAGCGGCATCGAAGGGCTGCATTCGCATGCATGAAACAGATGTGGAGGAGTTATTTCCGCAGATTGCCGTGGGGACGCCGGTTTCCATCATTTACGAGACAATCCGCATTACCAGGGATGTCCGGGGCAATGTTTACGCGTCCGTGCATCCCGATATCTATGGATATAATACGGGTACGGCAGACCGTTTTAGAGAACAACTGGCCGGAGCCGGGGCCGGGGACTTGCTTACGGACCCGGAGATTGAGCAGCTTCTCCGCGGCGCAGGGGAAAAACCCCAAAGCATCGGAAAACTGGTGGAGGTGCGTCTGAACAGCAGCCCGGTGACGGCAAAGGGCGTGGTTTACAAAGACACGGTCTATATCCCCGCGGCGCCGATAGCGCAGGCGACGGGCGCACTGCTGGTGGTCAACAACGGGGGCGGGACGCTGGAATGGCAGGGGAAGACCGTGCCCCTCATGAGACGGCCTGCGGGGTTGTACGTCGGATTATGGGCCTTGCAGGAGATCTTAGGCATGGAGTGTGCTTTTGATGAAAATACGAACACCGCCTTCGTAGAATTTGTCCGGGTTTTCTTCAACGGTAAGCTTTTGCCTGGTGGGACGCAGGTCATAGAGGGAAACCTGGCGCTTCCCTTGCCGGCATTGTTGGAAGCTGCCGGATTAAAGCTGGAGACCAATGCCGACAAGGGAAGTTGCAGAATTGGCGGGCGGGAAATTCCTGTCCTGATGTACGAGGGCGTTCCCTACCTGCCTGTCAACCGCATTCAGGACGAATTAGATATGTTTGTGCACTATGACCGGCAGGCCCGGATTCTGCAGCTGACTTACATCCCTTTTATCGCCGGCGGACCGTGAAGCAGGATTAAGGGCCGGGGATCACGAAGCAAATATAACTATGGGTGGGTATAAGGGCCGCGGAAACACATGCTTGCGATGTCGGTTCCGGATGCCAGCCAATTTTTACACAGGGTTGTGATCAAATGGGTAAAAAATTTATTCTTATTGACGGCAATAGTCTTATTCATAGAGCGTTTTACGCTTTGCCGCTGCTCTCCACGGCCGCCGGCCAGTTTACCAATGCGGCCTATGGTTTTACGACGATGCTGATGCGGCTGCTGGAGGAGGAAAAACCGGACGCCATTGCGGTTGCCTTTGACAAGGGAAAGGTAACCTTTCGCACGGAGGCCTTTCAGGCCTATAAAGCGCATCGTAAGAGCACACCCCCGGAATTGCGGGAGCAGTTTCCGCTGGTCCACGAAATATTGGGCGTATTAGGCATTCCCCGCTACGAGCAGGAAGGCTTTGAAGCGGACGACATAATCGGCACCATCTCCCGGCAGGCGGTGGAGGAAGGCTATGAAATCCTGATTGTTACGGGTGACCGCGATGCTTTACAGCTGGTGTCGGAGCAGGTAACAGTGCTGCTTACAAAGCGGGGCATCACGGAGGTTGAACGTTACGATCCGGACCGCTTGATGTCCAAGCTGGAAGTAACGCCGTCCCAGATCATCGAACTTAAAGGGTTGATGGGCGATACTTCGGACAATATTCCGGGGGTGCCAGGTGTAGGCGAAAAAACGGCGCTTAAGTTAATTAAGGAATATGGCTCGGTGGAGGGTGTTTACGCGCATATTGACGAGATTTCCGGCAAAAAACTGCAGGAAAACCTGCGGCTAAACGCAGAACTGGCGGTGTTATCCAAACAACTGGCTACCATCGAACGCAACATGCCGCTGGCACTGAATTGGCACCAGTGCCGCTGGCAGGAGACCGATTGGCGGGCGGTAACGGATTTATTTAAACGGCTGGAATTTAAAACGCTGGTGCACCGCGTGGAAACTTCTTTGGCGGGACAAGCCGATACACCGGTTGAGCCGGCGAATATTTCTCCCCTGGAGGAACTTGCAGAGGTCAAAGACGCGACTGCTTTTTTCCGGGAGATAAAACAATCCGGGCATTGCGCCCTTGTGCCGCTGCTTACCGATCTGCGGCCCTGGCGGGGTGAGTTGACCGGTATGGCCGTTGCCGCCGGCGGGCGGGCGGTATATATCCCCTCCGCCAATCAGCAGGTTTGGAAATTATGGACAGAGGTTCTGGCTGATGCCGCAGTGGTAAAATGTGTGCATGATGTCAAACCGCTGCTGATTGCCTTGCGCCGGCAGGGAGTGGAACTGAAAAATTGCGATTTCGACACCATGGTGGCGGCGTACCTGCTTGATCCCACGCGGACCGATTACCAACTGGCGGACTTGGCAGTCCGCTACCTGGGGGAGGAATTGCCCGGCGTTTCTCCGGAGAAGTCCCGGGGGAAACCGGCAGGGGTGAATAAAGACCAGGCCGGCTGGCTGGTTGAAAAGCTCTTTGCCCTGCGTGATCAATTACAGGCGGAATTAATGCACAACGGGTTGGACAACCTGTATAAAACCATTGAACATCCTCTTATTACCGTGTTGGCGGAAATGGAGTATAACGGGATAAAGGTGGATTGCGCGGCGTTACGGCGCATGGGGCAGGATATGGGGGAAAAGATCGCCGTGCTCATCCGGGAAATATATGAATTGGCCGGCGAACAATTTAACATAAATTCTACCAGGCAATTGGGCTGTATCCTCTTTGAAAAACTCCAGCTGCCGGTGCAGAAGAAAACGAAAACCGGCTACTCCACCGACGCGGAAGTGCTGGAAAAACTGGCCGGGACCCACGAAATTGTCGACAAAATCCTCGCCTATCGGACGCTGGTAAAATTAAAATCCACCTATCTGGACGCGCTGGATCAGTTGATTATCCCGGAAACAGGGCGGGTGCACACTACTTTCAATCAGACAGTGACGGCCACCGGACGGTTAAGCAGTTCGGATCCCAATCTGCAGAATATTCCCATCCGCACCGAGGAAGGCCGTAAGATACGGCGCGTGTTTGTGCCTGCACAGCCCGGCTGGAAAATCCTCAGTGCCGACTATTCGCAGATTGAGCTGCGGATTTTGGCGCATTTCTCCCAGGACCCCAACATGCTGGAAGCTTTTCGGCGGGGGGAGGACGTGCATACCCGGACGGCAGCCCTCATTTTCGGCGTACCCATGGAGGAAGTGACGGCGGGGATGCGTTCCGGCGCCAAAGCCGTGAATTTTGGGATTGTCTACGGTATCAGCGATTTTGGCTTATCCCGTAATATCGGAATCAGCCGTCAGCAGGCCGGCGCCTTTATCGACAATTATTTCAGCAAATATCCCAAGGTGAAATCCTATATGGACGGGACGGTGGCCGAAGCCCGGGAAAAAGGATATGTGACCACCCTGCTTCACCGGCGGCGCTATTTGCCGGATATGCGCAGCAGCAATTTCAATTTGCGTTCTTTTGCCGAACGTACGGCTATGAATACGCCCATTCAGGGCAGTGCCGCCGATGTTATCAAAAAAGCCATGGTGGATTTATATGAAATCATGCAAACCCGGAACCTGCGGGCCAAATTGCTGCTGCAGGTCCATGATGAACTGGTTTTTGAGGTTCCTGACGACGAACTGGCGATGATGGCCGGCTGCGTGAAAAATTACATGGAAGGAGCTTTGCAATTATCCGTACCCATGACGGTGGATGTGAAAATCGGTGATAGTTGGGGAAGTGGGGAAAAAATGTAGTGTTAGGGAATGGGGAATAGGGAGTAGGGAGTAGGGAATAGGGAATGGGGGCTGACCATTGCGGTGTTGCTTACATATCATATCTCCCTTGACGTATACAAAGGAGGGGGCTTGTTAATGCCCGAATTACCAGAAGTAGAGACGATCAGGCGGCAGTTGGCGCCAAAGGTTGCGGGGCGGGAGATTGCCGCCGTGGAGATCGGCTTGCCGCGTTTGCTAAAATATCCTGACCCGGCGTGTTTCCTGCGGGAGATCATCGGCAAGCGCATCGAAAAGCTTGAACGGCGGGGCAAGTATTTGCTCTTCCGTTTGACGGGCGACATGACCATGATTATTCATCTCCGCATGACCGGACGTTTATTTTACCGGGCGGCGGATACGGTCCGTGACGCCCATACCCATGTGGTCTTTGTTTTCGACAACGGTTTTGAACTGCGCTTTGCGGACATGAGGACGCTGGGCACCCTGTGTCTCCTGGCTGATACCGAATTGGGCAAAATCAAAGGCTTGCACGAAATGGGCCCCGAGCCCTTGACGGCAGCTTTCGATCTTAAATATTTCCAGCAGCTGCTGGCGAACAAAAAAACGAAAATCAAGGGCCTGCTGCTGGACCAACGCCGGATTGGCGGTCTGGGGAACATTTACGTGGATGAAAGTTTGCATTTGGCGGGAATTCACCCGGAGCGTCCCGCCGGCAGCCTGTCACCGGATGAAATAAGCAACCTGCATCAGGCCATCAACACCGTCATCCGGGAGGGGATAGAACATGGCGGTACCACCTTCCGTGACTATGTGGACGGCGAAGGAAAAGCAGGCACGCACCAACATCATTTGCGGGTCTACGGACGTAAACAGGAGCCCTGCGTCACCTGCGGCACGGCAATCGAGCGCAAGGAAGTGGCGGGCCGGGGCTCCTATTACTGCCCCTGCTGCCAGAAATAAGTAATAGGGAACAGCGAGCGGAGAATAGCGAACAGGGGGCACGGAGGAGGAATCGTGTAACGCGATTCCTCCGTATTTTTTACCCTTACGGAAATCCCACCCCTCGACTCAAAACTCCCGATTCCCAAAAGCCGCGCAGCGGCTATTTTTCCCCGTTTGCTGTTCGCTGTTTGCCGTTCGCTTCTTTTGGAACTGTCACCCTTTAATTCCTGCAAGCGTATAGTAATATGCCAAAAGATTAGCTTGAAAAGGGGTGGCAGTATGAATTTCATGACGGCCCTGCTCTTTGCTGTTGCCATCAGTCTTGATGGTTTGGGTGCGGGTGTAGCCTATGGTTTGAAGAACATTCGCATACCTTTCCTGTCATTGACGGTGGTCGGTGCCGTCACAGCGGCCATGATGGGCTTCGCTACCGCCGCCGCCGGCTGGCTGGGCGGACTTGTTGCCCCGCGTACCGCTTATTGTACCGGTGCGTTACTGCTGATCGCTTTAGGTTTTTGGAGCATCCTGCAGGAATGGCTGAAACAATACTTGCCGGAAGAGGAAGCCTTAATCCCCGGGGCGCAGATAAAGCTCGATCTGGGGTTTTTACGCTTGGTTATCCAGGTGTTTAAGCGACCGGTTGAAGCGGACGTGGATCATTCGGGAGAACTCTGTGGCGGCGAAGCATTTGTTCTGGGGTTGGCTTTGGCGCTGGACGCTTTGGTGGCGGGTTTCGCGGCCGCTTTGACCGGGGGGATAGCTTTGGGTACGGTGTTGGCAGTGGCCGCTGTGCAAATGGCGTTCATTTTCTTTGGCGCCCGGCTTGCCGCCGCGGCCTTGCCGGCGGAGCTGCAAAACAAATTTCCCTATATTCCCGGTGGTATTTTGATTTTGCTTGGGCTGCTGCGCTTTTGGTGAGCTGAAGGGAATAAGGCGGCAGAAATTGGACGGGAAGGGCCGGCGTCTGCTTTCAATTTTCCGTAAACGAGGTGGAAAGATGCGGGTTAGCATCATGGGGTTACAAAAACAGGGTTTAAATTTGGCATTCCGGTTGACCCGGGAGGGCATGAAAGTGGAAAACCTGGCAGTGTGCCGGGAAAACGGGAAGCGGGAAAAAGAACTATATGATACGGGCGACAGTGAGGTTATTATTCTCGGCATGCCCGTGGGTGCAGGCACTTGTTTTCTTTATCAGACGCTTAACCGGCTGGTTTTGCAAAAAGGTGTTTTGCTGGCGGTGGCGACTAGTGTGATGCCGGGCACCACGGAGCATATTCGGGAACTCATGGCCCAACGCGGCTGGATTGCCGGTAGAGATTTCAATTTGGTGCTTACACCTTTTCATAATGAACTGAACCCGGAAGCGGGCGACGCCGCGCCGCAGATCATTAGCGGCCTGACACCGGCATGTCTTGCCAGGGGGCGGGAATTTTTCGCGCACTGTGCAGATCAGCTGGTACCAATATCCGATATTCGGATTGCGGAAATAGTGCCCATCATTGAAAACGCCCACCGTTTCATCCACATGTCCTTTGCCCAGGAAGTTAAGGATTATTGCACGCAAAACCAGATTGACTGGCCTGTTTTGCGTTGGGCAGTTAATTTGGCCGGTCATACCCTGCCGGAAGTCTGTGCCGGCGTGGGCGATGATTTGCCGCGGGATATGGCGTTTTTACAAGGATTTTGTCCTTCGCCGCTTTTTGCGGGTGCTTTGGCGGCGGATGTGCGTTATCGCCACAATCTCTGCCAAAAAGTTAAGGATGGGCAGCATGTACTGGTCATCGGGCTGGTTGCGGATGATGAAACCTTGGAACTGGTGAACAATCCAACGGCCCAGTTGATTTGTCAGTTGCAGCACAAAGGGTGTCATGTGTACGTGCAGGATGAACATATTTCCCCGCGGGAATTGGCCGCCTTAGGCTTTGAACCGCCGAACCCGCAGGTGAAATATGACGTCATATTTAAGCAGGGCGAAATTTATCAAGCCTGGGAGGATTAGACCCGGCCAAAGAGAATATACTATTCGGGGATATGAAAAAAGGAGATTTGTCAAGTATGATTATTCTCGGTCTGACAGGCGGGATCGCCAGCGGAAAAAGTACGGTGGCAAAAATGCTGGCCCGTCGCGGCGCCCGCATTATTGACGCAGACCGTATTGCGCGACAGGTCGTCGAACCGGGAGAAAAGGCCTGGAAACAAATTGCCGCATTTTTTGGCAATGATTTTTTATTGCCCGACGGGGCTGTTGACCGCGGGAAATTGGCCGCGTGTGTGTTCGCCGATCAAAAAAAACGTGCAAAGCTGGAAGCGATAACCCATCCTGAAATACTCGCCCGCGTGCGGGAAGCTCTGGAGGCCGCCCGCGCCGTAGGGTGCAGGGTAGCCGTGCTGGATGTGCCTTTACTTATCGAAACGGGCTGGACAAACATGGTAGACCGGTTATGGCTGGTTTATGCCGAGCGTGAAGTACAAAAAGCGCGTCTGATGCGCCGGGATAATCTTACGGCGGAAGAGGCGGAATTGCGTTTGGCGGCCCAAATGCCGTTGACGCTGAAACGGAAATATGCCGATGTAATTATCGATAACAGCGGTTCTCCGGCGTTGACAGAAACACAAATCACCGAAGCATGGGAGGATTTGTTGTATGCGCACAATAGCCTTGATTGCCCATGATGCCAAAAAGGATGTTTTGGCAGCTCTTGTGCAAAAGTACCGTCATATTCTTGCCCGCTACCGGCTGATTGCCACCGGGACAACCGGTAAACTAATCAGTGAGCATACCGGTTTGGAAATTGCCAGGATGCTTTCCGGTCCCCTGGGCGGGGACCAGCAGATTGGGGCGCGTATTGCCGAGCAGAGTGTGGCGATGGTAATTTTTTTGCGGGATCCGCTGACCGCCCAACCCCACGAGCCGGATGTCACCGCCCTTTTACGGATATGTGATGTGCACAATACCCCGTTGGCTACCAATGAGGGGACGGCGGAGATGTTGTTTCGCTATCTGGAAGAGTTGGATGAATTTTAAAACCGTTTATGGTTTTTTTATCATTTAGGAAAGAAAATTTTCGGTGTGTGGCTGGCGGTAACGGCGGTACTTAAGAATCTTTGGCACGTTCAGAGTATGAATTAGGCAACGCAGCATATTATTAGTAGCAAAATCATGATTTGGAGTGAACTACATGGGGTGCCTAAGGCAGGTCTTGAAAGGGACGGCAATATTGTTAGCAATAGTCGCCGCCGCAGGCTATTTTATTTATCATACCAACTGGTTTCAGAAAAAATATTTGTATCCGCTGCCGTATGCGGAAGAAGTGTTGGCCGCTGCCCGGGAATCAGAGGTGGACCCCTTTCTGATTTACGCGGTGATGCGCACGGAGAGCAGGTATAGCGCAAACGCCACTTCGCCCAAGGGCGCCCGGGGCTTGATGCAGATTATGCCGGAGACCGGTACCTGGATAGCTGGGAAAATCAATCTTGACGGATATAACGGCGATCTGTTATATGAACCGGCGCTAAATATCAGACTTGGCACCTGGTATCTGGCTTCCTTAAAAGACGAATTTGAAGGGAATATCATCTTGACGCTGGCCGCCTACAACGGCGGGCGGGGCAATGTTAAGCAATGGAGGAGGCAGTATGGCTGGCCGCGGGATTTCAGCAAAACGGAGGAAATTCCTTACCAGGAAACGCGGCAATATGTGACGAAAGTTTTGGATGCCTATAGTAATTACAAAAGATTGTATGGACCGCCCCGGTAAGCGGTTCATTTTAGTGGAGGATCCGTATGCAAAAGAAGCTGGCTTTTATATTGATAATGATATTTATTACAACCCTCAGTTTCGTCGGTTGCGGGAAAAATAAGCAAGGCGGAGCGCTATTGCCCTCGGCTGCGAAAACGGTGAAGCAGGGGGGAGAACTGGTTTATGGCAGCCTGCAGGAACCAAATACGCTGATTCCCTACCTGTCGAACCTGCTTGCGGCCACGGAAATGCAGAGCCTTATTTTCAGCGGCCTGGTCACCATGGACAACAGGCTGGAATGGCAGCCGGACCTGGCGGAAGTGGTGCCGTTGCCGCATAATGGCGGCGTATCTCCCGACGGTTTGCATGTTACATACCGCTTGAAGCGCGGGGTAAAATGGCAGGACGGCCAGGAACTTACCGCCGCGGATGTGAAGTATACCTGGCAGTTTATTATGGATCCGAAAAACCCCGTCGTTTCACGGCAGGGCTATGACCAAATTGCCGGCATTGATACGCCGGATCCTTACACGGTCATGATCCGTTTCCGGCAGCCTTATGCCGCTTATCTCACGCTTTTTCCGGCCATTTTACCGCAGCATGTAGTGGCCCGGGAGAAAGACCCGGCCAAATCACCCTTCAGCAGGGCGCCCGTCGGGTCAGGCCCTTTTAAGGTTTCCTCCTGGAATCTTGCCGATGCCATTGTGTTGGAAGCTAATGCTTACTATTATAAAGGGAGACCCAAACTGGACCGGATCACCTATAAAATATTGCCGGATATTAATATTATGCTTACACAATTAAAGGCCGGCGCTATTGATATTTTCAGCAATGTAGGCTTTGCCCAGCTCGACCAGGCCAAAGCCGCTGCCGATATGCAGGTGTTGTTTACCGCCAATATGATCTGGGAACATATGGATTTTAATTTAGACAAACCTTTATTTCAGGACCTCAGGGTCCGGCAGGCGATTGCTTTTGGCCTGGACCGGCAGAGTTTAACGGCCGTAACGCTGAAGGGAGCGGCGGTAGTTTCGGCCGCGGACCAGCCTCCTGTATCCTGGGCATATAACCCCGGCTTGCCGCCTTTTGTCCGTGATGTGGCGCTGGCAAAGAAATTACTGGCGGAAGCGGGCTGGAACCCCGGCAGCGACGGCATCATGGTTAAAGACGGAAAACGGCTTACCTTTAATATTGCTTCCATAGCGGGCAATAAAGCCAGGGAAAACGTCTTAACTGCGATTCAGCAGCAGTTGAGGGAAATCGGAGTGGAAGTGACTTTTTCCCTGTATGCGCCGGACTATTTTACGTCCGTTCTGCAACAGCGTAATTTTGATATGGCGCTGTACGGCTATGTATGGGGGCCCGATCCCGACGACACAAACCTCTGGAACTCCCGGTTTATACCTTCGTCCGCCAATAATTACACCGGCCGGAACTATAGCGGCTGGCGCAACGCGGAGATTGACAGCTTGACCGTCACCGCCGCCCGCACATTTGATCCCGAACAACGAAAACAAATGTATTTCCGTATTCAGGAATTGATTGCCGGCGAATTACCTTGCATTCCGCTGTTCTTCCGGGCCAATATCGACGTCGTCAAGAACCGCGTGGTGAATTTTCAACCCAGTCCGATACCGGCGGGCAACCTCTGGAATGCCTGGGAATGGGGTATCCGCGAAAAATAAATGGAGACTTGATTCAGGAGGGGTTTTACCCCCATCTGAATCCTAGTCGGAA
>DHRA01000086.1:83236-83433 GCA_002411145.1 Firmicutes bacterium UBA5324
GGCGGGGGTCTTAGAGCGAGTTAACCATCGGATAAAAAATCACTTGACGACGTATGCCCGCTGTGCTAAGATACATATGTCGTCAATTTCAAGCCGAAGTGGTGGAACGGCAGACACGCTGTGTTCAGGGCGCAGTAGGCGCAAGCCTGTGTGGGTTCAAATCCCACCTTCGGCACCATAAAGATAGAAAAGAGGTT
>DHRA01000017.1:0-2839 GCA_002411145.1 Firmicutes bacterium UBA5324
GAAAAAAACAGGCTGAACTGGAGCGCTGGGCCCAAAACCGCTTGGCGGAGGTTTGTACTGGGTCAGTACCTTACAGTCATGTTCAGCGAGATATCTTCAGGCCGGAGCAACTTCCCCGGCTGGACGGCGATTTTAGCTGGACGGCGGATTTACTGAAGGACCGGTTGAAGGACTGTACTTTCATCAAGTTTATCGGAACGGCAAGGGAACTGTTTGTACCGTTGCCCAATGATTTCGGGATTCATGATGATTTAACGTTTTTGGTACATCTCCTGCGTACAGAATTTCAGGGGTCTGCGGACATAGCACTATTGCAAAAACGTCTGGCGGAGCTGGGCTTTTCCCGCGACAGAAAGATCCGCGCAGCATATAAAAGGGCGGACAGGAATTTGCCCTACGTTTTCACGGACGGCAAAATCGTACTGCGGGAACAGAGTGAAGGAAACGGCGCATGAAATGTGTTTTTGGATAAGTTCGGTTATATTCATGAAGGCATGGGGAAATCTTTCCGTTAAACGAGCCTGCGGTCAGAGAAGCATACCGACAGGGTCCTTGGGC
The DNA here is from genome assembly GCA_002411145.1 of Firmicutes bacterium UBA5324. Classification (GTDB taxonomy): domain Bacteria; phylum Bacillota; class Negativicutes; order UBA11029; family UBA11029; genus UBA11029. The sequence goes on from DHRA01000017.1 coordinate 559, forward strand.
CAAAATAAGCGGTGAAAACGGCAAAAAAGAGTAGGGAATTATCTGATTTCAGATCGTTCCCTACTCTTTTTTGCCTGCAGAAAAACGGTTGAAAGCTAAATGCTTAAACGTTCAGCCGGCATGCTGGACTCGCCGGTAACCTTGACGGAATTAGAGATGTATCTGCTTTTGAAAAAAGCGCCGGTCATGGGACTGATTGCAGTTACCTTCGTCGAAACCGTGACCGTAATTGTCGCATTTGAAGTCGTCCACGTTTTGGGACTTACGGTCACAGTATAGCTGCTGTCGATATTTTTTACGACGGTATCAGCGTCTCTCCAATTCCCGGAGACGACAACCGTCCTTACTGCTGCGCGAGCCGCCTCGGTGACAAGCTGCTGCTGATTTAATATCCGGCCAAAATCGGTAATACCCAGCAAAACTAACATCAATATCGGCAGAATCAGTGCAAATTCCACAGCACTCTGTCCGCCCTGACTTCGCATAATGCGGATAATGTGGCACAACACGGTAAAATCACCTCATTTTCGTCAATTGGCATCCGCCAACAGGAGCGGTCCTGACATCGCTAAACTGTAGCGCAAGCATTATTTGATTAGTTGAATACTGTACGTTCCGAAAAATTGACCGCCGGGCACAGTCGCGCCGCCGGCGGGAAGCGTCACCTTAATAAAGCGCCCGTATACTTTGAAGTCTTTGTAGTAATAACCGCTCCATCTACTGCCCGTCAGTGGTCCTAATACCACGTCTTCCAGCCAGAAACCGACGAAACCGGTAATCTTCAGGTTTTTCGTCGTTAAATTCCAGTTGTTTCCCTCCTGCGCGCTCGTGGGCAAAGTTTCCAATAAGGGGATCATCATCAATCTTGCATCCCCGACCTGGGCTTTGTTGATATCGCTGTTGCCGATACTCAATCTTTCTTGATATGCTTCGACACAGTCCTTGCTGCCTGTTGCCTCCGCGAGCCAATACAACTGGGTGTTCATTGTAACCGGGTCCGGACATCCGTTGGTCAATACTTGAAGATATCGATCATAATAGTGGTCGTAATTATCCATAGGGCGTCCCACCGAAGGCCAAAAGAACACATCAACATAGGTGAAATGGTCCTTTTGCCCCGCCGGGTCTATCTCCATCGTATATTGCTGACTATACATATTATTGGGCCCCTGCCATTCAATATCCGACGGCGCCTGAATCGCATAAGGCGGGCAGCCGGGAGGCATGGAGCCGGCCACGCCAACGCGGGCTGTGGCTGATGCCGTCCAGGTATTGCTTAAGTTTTTATTGAGGACGCGGGCGAAAAATGTTGGGATGGTGCGGGAGGTGGTAACCTGAATTGTTGAGGTGTTTCCGTTCACAGTGATTACGGGGTCCGGAACAACGTCGCTTACCTTTCCGGGATTCTTTGTCGCGAATGCTTTGGCATCGGCGATGCCTTGCGCTGAATTGACACTGCCGGGGATTAAATTCCGGGCGCCAGCTAACGCCCCCTGATCGGCCGCAGTTTGTAACTGGGCCTTGGTTAATGTTACATACCCTATATCGACCGACAAGGCCGCCAAACCCAGCAGGGCAACCATGGCAAGCGCTGTAATGACAGCCGTTGCTCCGTTTTGATCAGATAATGTTGCTAACGTCCTGTGTAACATTATCTTTATACGCATTTGTTTTCCTCCTTAATATGAAAAATTAAAATGGCGGCTATTTGTGGTGAGAAAGTACAAACAGAAAGATAATTCGCATTAATTCAATAAATGCTAAATACAATACGTCAATTATATTGCAACATATTTTCTATTTACATTCTATAATAAAATAAAAATTATACAAGCATAAAATAGGTAATATTTACAATTATTATGAAAATTTTGGTATAAAACTATTGCAAAATGTAGATTGGTATGACATAATTTACATACAAAACCTATTATGTTCACGAAAGTAGGAATATTACGTCAATTTTGCAACGGGTAGGAGGGTTTTTGTGATTAAATTTTCGAATAAGAGTTTGCTGATTTTAGCATTAGCACTTGCTGTTTGTGTTGCTGCATTGGTCTATCAGTTTTTAAATAATATCCAGCAGCAATCAAGTGATATGGCTACTGTTGTGGTAGCTAGAACAGATATATTGGCCAACACGGCGATCACGGCGGATATGGTTGAAGAGGTTAATATTCCCGGCAAGCAATTGCAGCCGGGTGCGATTACATCAACCGGACGCGTAGTCGGCGCCTTTGCCAAAGAGAACATTCCGGTGCAGGAACAGCTTACGGAAAGC
>DHRA01000017.1:2888-4880 GCA_002411145.1 Firmicutes bacterium UBA5324
GAACAGCTTACGGAAAGCCGGATACTGAACACAGTTGCTGTCGGTTTTACAGGCTCTATTCCGCATGACAAGCGAGCGGTCAGTATAGCCGTGACTGATGTTACCGGTGTGGCGGGGGTGATCAAACCGGGAGATTATGTAGATGTCATCACGGTCGTAGACCAACGGTCCGATTCAGGTTCGGTGGCGAATATGATCGTCCAGAATGTGCTTGTGCTGGCCACAAACAAAACTGTAACCCGCGAAGAGCCGGGAACGCTGGCCAAAGATACTCAGACAACCACAGTGACCGTTGCGGTTACACCTGATGAAGCGACGATGCTGGGACTCGCCGGAAAGAAGGGAACAGTAACTTTGGCTCTCCGGCCCTATACTCCGTCGGATGGCGGGTTGGCCCAGGTGAAGGCCAAAACAGTAGGAAGTCTTGTGGGAAATGCCGGGTATGTTTCTGAGCCTGTTTCGACAGTGCCGTCTGCGCATGCGTCTGCTCCGACTCCGAATTTGGCACTATTGCAAAGTATGTTGCCTTCCGCCGGGAAGCCTGCGCCGGGAGCAAAAGCACATCCAGATTACAGCAATAAGAAAGTGATTCCAGTGATCAAAGGAACCACGACTCAAGACGTTTATATCGAAAAATAGATTCAATAAATCTGGAAAAAGAGGTGGAAGGATGCTACGTCAAGGAATAAAGGCAATAATTTTGGCGCTGTTAATGTGCGGTATAGTTGTTTTACCGGCGGGGGCGGAAAGTCAGGAAAACGCAACGGAACAGGCCCAGGCGGAAATTGCGGGCAACAGAATTGCCGTGGCGGTAAACAGTTCGCAAATATTACGCAGTTATGGCGTAGAACGAGTCGCTGTGGCTAACCCGGAGATAGCTGATGTCATGGTGGTCTCGGGCAATGAAGTCATGGTGGTCGGCAAAGCCCCCGGCCGAACAACGCTACATGTTTGGAGTTGGAATGGTCGGAGCAGTTACGTGGTGGAAGTAGCTGCCGATGATGTGCCCATTGCCAACGAAATCAGGCGAATCCTCGGCATAGATAACATAAAGGTCTCCAAAGTCGGCAAAACTGTTATTCTCCAGGGACGCATCGCCGACAAATACCAGCAGATGCGGGCGGAGAAAATTGCCTCCGCTTATGGGGAAAAGGTCGTCAACCTGCTGGAAATCACCCAGCCTGTACAGGTGAAAATCGAAGCGAAAATAATTGAAATCAGCAAAAACAGGTCCCGGGACCTGGGCATCAAATGGGGTAATAATCCTTCGACGCCTGGGAGTTTCAGGTTCGGACAGACGCCGATGAGCGATTGGGAGCACATTTATCCCGGACTCGGCTCCAATGGCGGAGACCTTACCGGTAATGCGTGGAACAATGCCGATCAAAACAATTCCAATCACCTGTTCGGTCAGACTTTGGGAACCTTGGGCGGCTATTGGGATATCAATGCGGAGTTGGATGCGCTTGTGCAAAAAGGCGCCGCCAAGATTCTCTCCCAGCCTTACATGGTGACGGTCAGCGGGGAAAGCGCCAGCATTCTGGTCGGTGGGGAGATTCCCATACCGGTATCCAATCAAAACGGTACGATTACCGTGGAGTGGAAAGAGTACGGTATCAAACTGCATATTGCGCCTGAGGTTAATGCCGATGGTTTAATTAACAGTAAAATTCAAGCCGAGGTAAGTTCCCTGGACTGGTCCAGTAACCGTCAGGTGATCATTGGCAGCAATCTAAAAATTCCGCCCCTGACTATGCGCAAAGCGGAATCGGTCATTGCCCTGGCCTCTGGTCAGACCATGGCCATCGGCGGACTATATGCTTCAACGGAGTCCAAGGCGGTTACGAAACTGCCTTTGCTCGGTGATCTGCCGGTGTTGGGATCATTGTTTACGAGCAAGTCCTTCGTCAAAGATAAAACTGAATTGGTCATTTTGCTTACGCCGACCATTCTGGAACCAAAGGATTATGTGCCGCAATTGTCGGCGGACAT
>DHRA01000017.1:5064-12013 GCA_002411145.1 Firmicutes bacterium UBA5324
ATGGGGGAGAAGCTGGTGACCGATAAAATTAAAATCATGGTGGTCGACGATAACCAGGCAACACGGGACAATATTAAAAAACTGCTGAGCCTTGAGACGGATATGGAAGTAACCTGTGAAGCGGCGACCGGCGAAGAAGCCATCAAAAAAGCAATGATCATGCTGCCTGACATTATCCTCATGGATATTAACATGCCGGGCATGGACGGTATCGCGGCGACGGAAATCATCTCCGGCGGTATGCCGCAATGTCCTGTCATCGTTGTCAGCGTACAGGGCGAGCAGGAGTATCTGCGCAAGGCAATGGCTGCCGGGGCGAAAGAGTATCTGGTCAAACCCTTTGAGGGCGACGAACTGCTGGAATGCATCCGGCATATCTTTGTTCGAGAACAAAAACGGCGCGAAAGATTTGCGCAACAGGCACCGCCGCCGGAACCCACTCTGGGTAAGGTAGTGACGATCTTTAGCACCAAAGGCGGCATCGGCAAAACGACCATTGCCACCAATCTTGGCGCCGCCATGGGGTTTGATGAAGCAAACAAAATCTGCATCCTTGATATGGATCTGCAGTTCGGCGATGTGGCACTGTTTCTCGATATTGTACCCAAGGTAACCATCTCCGATCTGGTCAGGGATATCGAAAATATTGACGGCGGCGTGCTGAACAAATATCTTATCAATTATCGTGACAACGTCAAAGTGCTTGCCGCTCCCGCCCGCCCTGAACAGGCGGATGATGTGACAGCCGCGCATATTGCTACAATCATTAAAGAATTACAGTACAATTATGACTACATTATTATTGATACGGCCCCCTTGTTCAACGACATTACTTTCAGCATTCTGGAAGCGTCAGATCTGATCATTGTCGCGACGTCGCAGGATTTGCCCACCCTGAAAAACGTCAAGCTTTGTCTGGAAATCTTTGATTCACTGCAATATCCTGCGGATAAAATCAAAGTCGTTTTGAACCGGGCTAATTCCATTGGCGGCATGACAATTCAGGACTCGGAAAATCTGCTGCAGCGCAAATTCCTCTCCTTCATGCCTAGCGACGGAAAAACGGTCGTCACAGCGGTAAATCAGGGTGTGCCTTTTGTTGTTAGCAACCCGGATACACCTATTGCACAGACTTTGCTCAGACTGACCAACTATATCGTCAGCGGCGATGAGGAGTATATCACCTCCCCCGCGAAAAAACCCGTTTCCAAGAGGGGTACGGTTGTAAAACATGCGGAACCGGTTGTGGAGGAGACCCGCAAAAAATCAGGTTTTAGCATCAAAAGTTTGTTTGGTTTTTCCCGCGCCCGATAGTTTTGTTAGCAAAACGATGCCGGCCTTTCCGGATTTTCGTCGATACATATTCAACCGATACAGGAGATACGCAAGCCTATAATTCAGGAGGGAGTATATTTGCTTACAGCCGTAGTCTATGCCTTTTTTGCTACCTTTTTGGTGTTGTATGTAATAATGCGCTATATTTTGCACAAACAGCAGCTGCGGGAGCGCGTAGGCCTCATTCTCGAGGAGGATCCTACCCAGCAGCCCAAGGGTTTACGCGCCGTTATCAAGCATCTCAGCACCTATTTCGAGTCAATGTCCTGGGCCAAGCATAAGGAATATCTGCTGCTACAGGCTGGTGTTCCTTTCACCGGCGGGGAATTTATGGTGATTTCCCTGGGACTGAGTGTCTTTAGCGCTTTGCTGATGGGGGCAATGACCGGCGGAAAACTGTTGCCAGCGCTGCTCTTGGGTGTAGTGGCTTTTTATGTACCCACGGTCATCGTGCAGCGGAGAATTAGGAAAAAGCGGGAATTGATAAATGAACAAATACCCGCAGCTTTGACCATGATGGCCAACTCCATGCGCAGCGGCTACAGCTACTTGCAGGCCATAGATTTGGTAGCCAAGGAGATGCCCTATCCCATCGGCGACGAATTCGGCATTGTCGTAAAGGAAATGAACCTCGGCATTAACACGGAGGATGCCTTTATGAACCTGGTCAGACGCGTAAGCACCGATGATCTGGATCTGATGGTGACGGCCTTCCTGATTCAGCGCCAGGTCGGAGGCAATTTGGCAGAGTTGCTTGACAATATTGCGGAAACCCTCAGGGAGAGGGTGACGATGAAACAGAAGATCAACGCCTTAACCGCGCAAGGCAAGCTGTCGGGCCTCGTTTTGTGCCTGCTGCCAATTGCATTGGTAGTAATTCTGTATTTGCTCAATCCCGGATATTTACGCCCCTTTTTTGCCAACCCCATAGGAAAATTGCTCACCGGTCTGGGCTTGGTGCTGATGGGCATCGGTGTTGTGTGGATGCGGAAGATCGTGGACATTAAGGTATAGCTCATGAAACGGGGAGATGGAATGATGGACAAAAGTGAAACGGTGTTGCATGAGTTCAAAAGTTTAGTTTGCGATCTGTGCGGGCTGGCATTGGCCAGCAAGGAGGAGTTCGCGGAGTTTAGCCGGACCGTGCGGAGCGAGCTGGATGATGTTGCTGGACTGACGGACAAACTGGCGCAGGAGGAAGCCGCGCAGGAAGCCTTCATGAATGAATTGGTGGCGAAAGCGGAACGCATGCTGGAAATAGAGGAAAAAATTCAGGGACTGGTGCAGAGCCAAAATTTCGGCTTCAAAATTATTACCGCCCAGGAAGAAGAGCGGCGGCGGGTGTCCCGGGAAATCCACGATGGTCCGGCCCAGGCCATGGCCAATGTGATTTTTCTGGCGGAAGTGTGTGAAAAGCTCATTGAAATTGACACCGCCAGGGCCAAACAGGAGTTGTTCGAGCTGCGGCAGCAGGTGCGCAGTTGCCTGGCGGAAACGCGAAAAATTATCTTCGATTTACGCCCCATGGTACTGGACGATCTGGGGTTGATTCCCACGGTAAAAAAGATCGCCGATAATCTGAAGGAACGGACGGAGATGCAAATCGGCGTCAAGTTGTCCGGGCTGCAGGGGCAGCAATTGGATTCCCGCATTGAAGTCAGTCTCTTCCGGATCATCCAGGAGTCTTTAAATAACGTGGAAAAACATGCCGAAGCCTCGGAAGCGCAGGTTTTAATCGATTTTCAGCATGACTGCGTGACGGCGACAGTTAAGGACAACGGCAAAGGCTTTGACCCTGGGAAAAAGTATCAGGACAGTGAATCCTTCGGGCTGTTGGGCATGCGGGAAAGAGTAAGCCTGCTGCAGGGCGAACTGAATATTGATTCGCACATCGGTGCGGGCACGGAAATAACGGTGAAGATACCGTTGGTGGTGACAAATGAGGCGCAATGCCTTATCAAATAACAGCAATGGATGAAAGGAGGTGGCATTATGGATAAATTGATCAGTTGCTACGTCAAGGTCCGAAACGCTTTGCATAACAAAAAAGGGCAAGGCATGGTTGAGTATGCGCTCATCATAGCGCTGGTTGCAGTTGTACTCGCGGCATCTTTGGAAAGTTTGGAAGGTGGTATTGCCGGCGTATTCACTGACATCGTTGAGAAACTAAATGGCACCACTTGATCGAAGATCCGGAAGCCCCCGGAAAAGATGTGCCGGGGGCTTTGCTGGTCATAAGGTCTTTAGGGCAGCAATCAATAATAACGCTAATGTTTAAATCTGACATTGTTGCTTGTTGATGTATTCAAATAGACGGATAATGTTAACTGCAAGTTACTATGGCCGGGATGGCGTAATGATCGATTGGCCGCATAGAGTTAGTAAAACAATTTCTATGTGAGACGAGAGCGCGTCGGAGGAGGCTGGCATGTTGAGAAAGGTGACCAATTTCTTACGAATAGAATCCGGGCAGGCGACGGCAGAATATGCGTTTATCCTAACTTTAGTAAGCATCGCCGTGCTTCTCGCTGTAAAGGAATTTGGCCAAGCAGTGGCAGATTTATTTCCGACTACCATATTCCCATAGTATTTGTTTATTAATGCCGCTGATGGGGATTATTTAATCGGATACCCTTGTAAATCATACCATGCGTAGAAATTGCCGTGATGGTAGCGGTACACAGCACGGCTGTTCTTTGTTTGCCCGACACTGGTGCGGTTAGGGCATAAATCCGTTGTTTGACTCCCAAAATAATGGACTTTTAGGGACTTTATATTTATTTTGTTTATTTCGGCCATACATAAGGCTGATGTGGGCTGTCGGCATCAATATTAATGTCTAGATGCACATAAGTAGTGCAGGTAATATGACCGGAGTATTCGGTCCGAATGGAAAATTGGTAAATATTTTGCTGTGAAAATTTTTACATGCAGTTTGCTTTAATAGTGGAAGGTGAAATAAGTATGTCACTGTCGAAACGGCTGTCCGAACAGCAGAGTTTTTCCGAGAAACCGATTTTTACCAGCCGGGAGGTGAAAACACCGGCCCCGAGTGAACTGCGGGCGCGCATTCACCAGCGCGTGGTGGATGAAATAAAAAACCGGCGCATGGACGGAAAAGATGCGGAACGTAAATTGGAGGCGGAAGCGCAGCGCATTGCCAACCAGGTGATGGACGAAGAGCCGGTGCCCATTCTGCACACCGAACGGCAAAGGCTGATGGAAGAAGTCATCAATGACGTTTTCGGCTATGGCCCTATTGATGCCTTGTTGAAGGATGAGACGGTCAGCGAGGTCATGGTCAACTCCTGGAGTGATATATACGTCGAGCGGGAGGGGAAGCTGAGCCTTACGGATGTCCAGTTCCGGGATGATGCCCATATTCTGCAGATCATTGAAAAGATTGTCGCGCCCCTGGGCCGGCGGATTGATGAAAGCTCGCCGATGGTGGATGCCCGCCTTCCCGATGGGTCCCGGGTGAATGCGATCATCCCCCCCCTGGCTTTGAAAGGGCCTTGCTTAACCATTCGGAAATTCAGTAAAAATCCCTTAATGATGGCCAACATGGTCAAAATCGGCACCCTGACGGAGAAAATGGCCGTGCTGTTGCAGGCCTGTGTTATCGGCAAACTGAATATCATGGTCTCCGGGGGTACGGGCTCCGGGAAGACTACAACTCTGAATGCCCTTTCCTCCTTTATTCCCAACAACGAGCGGATTGTCACCATTGAAGACGCGGCTGAATTGCAACTGCATCAGCACCATGTGGTCACCCTGGAAACGCGGCCGGCTAATATTGAGGGCAAAGGCGCCATCACCATTCGGGATCTGGTAAAAAATTCCCTACGTATGCGGCCCGACCGCATCGTGGTCGGCGAGGTGCGGGGCGGTGAGGCGCTGGATATGCTGCAAGCCATGAACACGGGCCATGAGGGTTCCCTGACCACCGTCCACGCCAACTCGCCCCGGGACGCCTTGGCCCGGGTGGAAACCATGGTGCTGATGTCCGGCATGGACCTGCCGACGCGGGCCATTCGCGAACAAATCTCCTCGGCCATTGATCTGATTGCGCACCAGGCCCGACTGCAGGACGGCAGCCGCCGCATTACCCATCTTTCGGAAGTACAGGGCATGGAAGGCGATATTATCACGCTGCAGGACATTTACCGGTTTCAACAGAAGGGAAAAGACGAGTTTAACCGGGTGGCGGGGGAATTCAGAGCGACGGGCATCCGGCCAAAGTTCATGGAAAAGTTGGCTACATTAGGCATTCAGATGCCCCATGACACATTCCAGTAACAAGAGGTGGTGAGCATATATGGCATTGTTGATTGCGATTCTTGTAGGTCTAATCTGTGTACTGATGGCTTTTTTCCTGATCGGTGTTTATGCAAGTGCCGCGCAGCCCATGGAGATGCGTTTGAAAATCGTGGAGAACTTTTTCCGGGAACGTACGGCGGAGCCGGAGGCGGAAAAAGTGCCGGTCAAATCTTTCGCAGAGCGCATATGCGTTCCCCTGGGAAAAGCCTTTGCCGCGCATTTTAAAAGTCTGACGCCGGCGGGCGTGAAGGAAATCGTAGGGAAAAGGCTGATGATGGCCGGCGGTTTGGCTGGCTTATCGGCGGAACAGTTCATTGCCGTAACAGGCGTCATGACGGTACTGGCACTGGGGCTTAGTTTGCTGTTAGCTTTTTTGTTTCATTTCACCACGGCCAAGCTGCTTGGCGCCATTGGTTACGCGCTGATTTTGGGCTTGTTTTTTCCCAATTTCATGCTTTCCCGCAAGATTAACGCCCGGCAGACCAGCATTCAGAAAGACCTCTCCGATGTTTTGGATCTGGTGACGGTCAGCGTGGAAGCGGGCTTGAGTTTCGACGGAGCTTTAGCCAAGCTGGCAGAAAAGATGTCCGGCACGCTGGTGGATGAGTTCAGCCAGGTCCTGCAGGAAATGCGCATGGGCGTAACCCGCAAAGATGCTTTGAAGGCCATGAGCCTCCGTTGCAACAATAAGGAATTGTCCCTGTTCGTCAGTGCGCTGGTGCAAGCTGATCAATTGGGGGTAGGCATCGGCGGCGTGCTGCGGGCGCAAGCCGGGTCGATCCGCCAATACCGCAGACAGCAGGTCGAGCAGCAGGCAAACAAGGCACCGGTCCAGATGCTGTTCCCACTGGTGGTGTGTATTTTCCCCTCTTTGTTCATTGTGATTCTGGGACCGGCCGCTTTGACGATCATAAAACAGTTTGCCAAGTGAACCTTCCTTTGGCGCGCAGGCGGTTCAGTGCTTGGAAACCTTGTGTACGTGGATGAGCACTGTGCGAAAGCAGTTAGGTAAAGCAACACCTGACTGTTTTTTTATGCGATCAGTGGTTGTGGCGGTATAAAAATGTGCCCGAGTAACTATTTTCAAACAGGATTTCGTGAGAGGGTTTTTTGCGTAACAGTTGCTTAGCAGGACTATTATGTAACTATATTCCTGTTGCTGCGGAAGTCCAGGAACCGCTTGGCAATAAATTGCCCATCCCAGCGCTGACGCATAGGATGCACATTGTGTATCATAACGCAAAAATGGCTTTGCAGAATTCTGCAAAGCCTTGGTCGGGGCGACAGGATTTGA
>DHRA01000017.1:12111-14255 GCA_002411145.1 Firmicutes bacterium UBA5324
TGGTCGGGGCGACAGGATTTGAACCTGCGACCTCACGGTCCCGAACCGTGCGCTCTACCAAGCTGAGCCACGCCCCGAATGTGAACCACAGTAAGTAATTATACACGTGGATCTTATCTGTGTCAATAATAAATGCAAATATCATACATAATATTAGCAATAAAGTCCAGGCCTTTTGCAGGAGAAGGAGCAATATGGGTCGAATACGTTTAAGGAATTTTGTGCCATTTAAATGCCGGGCAAAACCGGGATTGCGGAATGGTCACCAATGATCTGGCCACTGCTGGGCGGTGAACAACATTGCCGGCGGAAGTAAAAGGAGGTTATAATGAAAAGGAAAGTTTCGTATATTGGACGGACAACCCTGTTGGTCTGCTTTTTGCTGTTATGCTCGGGCTTAACGGCATATGCCGCCTTTGGCGACTATGCGCTGAAATATGGCACGGCGGGTGAAGATGTAGCCATTCTGCAAAATAAGCTAAGTGCGTTGGGCTATGACATTAAGGTGATTGACGGAAAGTTTGGCCGGGAAACGCTGCAAGCCGTGAGGGCTTTCCAGGCGGATAACCAGCTGGAGAGTGACGGAATAGTAGGCGGACAGACTTTTCAATGTTTACTCTCGGGGCGAACCGCACCGTCAGCGGATCAGGCTAGCCGAGGCTACACTGTCAACCCGCGCTCAAAGGGAGCGCAAATTGCGCTGATGGCGCAACAATTCCTGCATGTTCCTTATGCTTGGGCCGGCTCATCCCCCGGGGGTTTTGACTGCTCCGGTTTTATCTACTATCTTTACGGGCAACAGGGCATTACTGTGCCGCGGATGGCCGATGCACAGTATCAGACCGGTCAGCGGGTGGAAGGGAACGACCTTCAACTGGGTGATTTGGTATTCTTTGAAACTTATGAACCGGGACCTTCCCATGTGGGAGTTTACATAGGCGGGGGAAATTTTATCCACGCCAGTTCAGCGGCCGGTGAAGTAACGGTGACGCCGTTGAGCAAACCCTATTACGCGGCCCGTTACTTAGGGGCGCGACGGGTAACCCGCTAAAAATATCTAAATTCAACACGCCTACCTCTTGTCAAAAAAAAGTTATCCGTGTTATAATATTATCATATTGATAATAAATATGTATGGCAATGAAGCCTTTCTGCTGATTTCAGCGGAAAGGCTTTTTCTGTTTAAGTCAGATATATCTACTGTACACGACATTGGATTAACATACGAAAAGGAGGATGCTTATGGCTGGGTTAAGTGAAAAAACGCAATTTTCAAGTGATCATATTGCTTACGCTTGTGAGCCTCCACCCGACAAAGAGAGTGGAGTAATGCAAATCATGCCTATTGAAGAAGAGGCGGCTTTTCTTGAGCAAGTTAAGGCCGGCAACAAGGATAAAGCACGCAATGCCCTTGGGGTCCTCCTGGACAGATTGCTTGCCGAAACCAGTTTGGCATTACTCTTGCCGCATATGTTTGAACTGCTGGCCGTCACTTTCCGTACGGCGGCTCAGGTCGCGGATTTCAAGAAAGCAGGGGCGGTAAAACTGAAACTGGCCAAGGAATTACGGCTGGTAGATTCCCATGAAAAAGCCGTCGCCTGGGCGGAACAGATGATGCTGCAGTATATTGATCTCATTTGCCGGGAAAACAGTATTTCAGCGTCCCAAAAAGTCATTCAAAGAGCCAATGAATACATTGCGGAAAACTACAACCGGGATATTTCCCTCAATGAGATTGCCGAACACGTTCATTTAAGCCCGTCTTACTTCAGCCGCCTTTACAAACAGGTTACCAAGGGTAATTTAGTTGACTTTATTAATTCCGTGCGGATTTCCCAGGCGAAAAAACTTTTGGTGGGCAGCAGCCATGATATCGACTACATCGCTTTTGCCGTGGGTTTCAATACCCATAATTACTTTACCACCGTATTCCGGCGTTTTGAAGGGATGACTCCGTCGGAGTACCGGCTGATGAAAACCCGTGGTTCGCTTAATATGCGTGATAAAGTGCTCTGATGAAAAAAAGCCGTATGAGTTAATGAACGCCGGTTCATAACTCATACGGCTTTTTCTTTCTTGGTTCATGGCCGGATTTGGCGCCGTAAAAAAGTATGGAAAACCATCTCCGCCATCGTCAGAAACAA
>DHRA01000017.1:14496-24045 GCA_002411145.1 Firmicutes bacterium UBA5324
AATAAAATCAGTTATATATCCTGCTAAAGTTAAAACGGCAGCGGCAAACATGGCCTGCCACATGGTGACAATACCCAGCCGCGGTAGAAGAATACTTAATATTACCGCGGTAAGCAGAAATTTCACGGTTACATTGCGGCGATTACGCATATTATTACCTCCTGTTTTCGGCAAGGCAGTATTGTTGTTATTATCTTTATTTTCGCCGAAGTAATACACGTAATCTCAGATTTAGGCGCTTTAGACCAAATTATAGATCCTGTCTTCCACCCTTTGCAGGAACAGGAGGGGTGATCGTGTCGGACACATCGAGCTGCACTTCAAAGGTACGGGGCCAGGGCAGCTGAATTTTATAGCCAAGGTAGCTAATTCGTCTGTTTCCGTCGAGTTTGCCGCGAAAGTAACGCGCATACAAACTATCGGCGGCAAAGGACAATTTTTTTTGCACGAAAAGGTTGACTATCGTATAGTGATCCCGCAGATCAGCCGGCGCGATATTTTTCTTTGTCAGGTAATAATTCAGTTCGGGCTGCACATTCTTTTGATAATACCAATCATCTAAAAAGCGCTGAAACAAGTAGGCATAATGTTTTTCCTCCTGCAGGCGGTCGGTTTGCCGGCCATAAGTATACAGCACTGCATGGGCGACCGCCGTACCCACGGAGTTGCTGGTTGTATTCCAACCGTTGTAAGAGACCAGCCTGCTTAAGGGGATGTGGGATTTAGCAAGGAAAGGAAATAAATTTTTTTCTTTATCATAAAGTTGGCTAAGATCCACCAGCGACACCGCCTGGCCGGCCTGCAAATATTGTGCTATCTCTCTGGCGGCATGCTGCATTACCGCCGGTGGCGTCTGCGGCGTGCCGATATGGAGATACAGGATGAAATCGGCTTCCGCCGGGGATTGAACCTGGCTTCCGTTTACGAGGGCGATTTTTTCATTAACCGTTTCTTCCACGCTGCTGGGCATATAGGGCATGATGATCCGGGAGGCGCCCGGCCATGAATATTTAACATAAATACGTGGTTTGAAGCCACTCTGTTCGGCGGCTAATTTGGCCAAGAGAGTGGCGGCGATCTCGTCGGTACCGCGCGTAATGCTGAAACGGTCCTGGGCGGGGAGGTCTTTGGCCCATACCTGTAATCCGCGTTTGTTCATGTTTGCCATCCCATAGGGAGAGGCATCATCCTGTCCCAGTACGACATGCTGCAGTACGCCGCTTTCCGCCAGGGCTATTAACTGTTGCCCCAGCCATAAATTGGTGGCATACATGTCCCGGTACCGGGTGCGAATATCCAGCGGAATAATGTTCTCCAGCTGTGTCAACTGCTCGCGCTCATTGCTGTTATCGGCGAGGGACAGTCGGTCCGTCAAAGCCGAGTAGGTAGCCATAGCCGGCTTATAGGGCTGATTTTCCGCCGTATCGGCCAACAGCAGCCGGGGAATTATATTGAAAGCGTAAAGCGGTATGTGCGGATTTTCTTGATGAAATCGCGTCAGCAGAGACAGAACTTGTTCCGCATCGCTGCGCTTGCCGGCGGGTAAGCGGGAGGCGAGCAGGCCGCCATGCATAAGCTGATCAATCGATACGACAACCGCGTCCGCCGACGGACCCACGACCGAAAGCCAATTGGCCAGCGCTTTTACGTCTCCGGGCTGGTTATAATGATCCAAGTACCCGGGCGGCGGAATAATGACTTTAATATTGGCGATTGCGGCCAATTGTCCGGGGAAATCCCGGCAGGGGGGACGACTGTCAAGGGGAATAAGCAAGATCTGCATGTTTGCTTGTGGCTTTGCGCTGGGGGCTGTGACAGAGACTCCGCGAAAATAAACAATAAGGGGATTTAGCAGGGTGGCAGCGAGAAACAAACAGATGATCCACCGGCTGATAAGGGTCAGGATTTTATATTCAAAGTGCATAACACGCCTTCCTTTTTCCTTTTAATATTCAAAATTCGCATTTTTTTTGCATATTCCTCTCTTTTTAAAGGGGAGGAAGGACGGGCAATGGTGTTGGAGTCCGTCCGGGCGGGGGAGTTCCCCGGACTTTCTTAAAGGGATGAAAAAATGCCACAGCCCGTTGCTGTGGCAAGTTCCCCTGATGGGGTATTAGCGAAAATGGGAGGGAGGAGAACTTTTAATCCTCACAATAAGCTTATATCTCCTGTGAGTTGTTATTATTTTATGTTTTCGATACAATAATATACAGGTAATATTTGATGATTTTTTTTAACAAAAGGTTTGTACAAGGGGCGAAATATGCTAAAATTAGGTTGATTCACCCCCAGCGTAATTAATTTCTTTCAGGGAGGAACCATGCGAGTCATAACGGGCCAGGCGAAGGGGAGACGTTTAAAAGCACCGAGAGGTTTTACCACCAGACCGACAACTGATCGCGTAAAAGAGTCTCTCTTTAATATACTGCGTGATATCCCCTGCCGGGCTACGGTCTTGGATTTATTTGCAGGATCAGGGGGGCTGGGCATCGAAGCTCTTAGCCGGGGGGCGGAAAAGGCGGTTTTTGTCGATCAAAGTTCAACCAGCTGTCAGGTGATAACCGAGAATCTAAAAACAACCGGCTTACTGCCCAAGGCCTCCGTTTTAAAGTACGAGGCGCTAAAAGCACTGGAATTGTTAAGCAGACAAGGCTGGGTATTTACCCTGATTTTTTGCGACCCGCCGTACCTGTCCGGTTTGGCGGAAGCGGCACTGCAAAAAGTAACCAGTTTAAAAATAGTCACGGACGGTGCGATTTTTGTGACGGAACATTCACGCCGGGAAACGCTGCCCGAGCGCATAGGCGGTTTTGTTCTCGTACGGCGGGAGCAATACGGGGAGACAATGATGTCCTTTTACGCCTACCAAGAGGAGGAACAGTCATGCGTATAGCGGTTTGTCCGGGCAGTTTTGATCCTGTAACCAATGGACATATCGATATTATTGAAAGAGCTGCAAAACTATTCGGGATTATTGATGTAGCCGTGTTCCATAATCCGAACAAAGATCCCTGGTTTTCGTTTGAAGAGCGGGTGGAAATGCTGCATAAGGCGACCAGTCACCTGAGTAATGTGCAGATCGGCTGTTTCAGCGGTTTGCTTAATGAATACGTACGGCAAAAGAATTCCAATACCATTATCCGCGGGCTTAGAGCCTTAAGCGATTTCGAATATGAGTTTCAAAGAGCGCTGTTAATCAAACGTATCGACCCAGAAATTGAGACCTTGTTCATGATGACCAGCAGTGATTATTCCTTCGTAAGCTCCAGTGGTATTAAAGAGCTTGTGAAATTTGGCGGCAGTGCCAACGGGTTGGTGCCGCCCTTTGTGGAAGAGCGGCTGCGTATGAAAGTATTAGAGCACAAAAAATAACCTTTTTAAGGATAGGGGGAGAAGTATGAAAATTGAACAACTTTTAGATCAGCTTGATACCCTGCTGGACGAAGGAATGCGCGTTCCCTTTACGAATAAAGTAATGTTGGAAGAAGATGTTCTGGAACGTATTACGGACGATCTGCGGCATGCCTTGCCCCAGGAAGTGACCGAGGCAAAGAAAATTGTCGCCGACCGGCAGGCCATCCTCGATGAGGCGCAAAAGGAAGCGCAGCACATCATGGATCAGGCCAAGGGATATGTGGCGAAATTAACGGAAGAAAGTCTCATCACGAAACAGGCGCAGGAGCAGGCTAATGAGCTGATGCAAGAGGCCAGGACCAACGCAAAGGAGCTGCAGCTTGAAGCAAATAAATATGCTTTCGACGTGCTGCGGCAACTGGAAATTAATCTGGAAAAGGCTTTGGAAACAGTTAGACAAGGGAGAAACGGTCTGCACGCCGGCAAGTAATGTATTACATAAGTTACCGGGGCATTAAGGAAAACCGGAAGCATGCACCCAAATGCTCCCGGTTTTTTCGGTGTGTCAGCGGCGGGTAAACAGATAACGAAATCCGGAAGCCACTCCTCGATATACATAATAAATGAAAGATAGTGTGATTAATATACAAAGGAAAATACTCATTTGGTAGGAGAGGTACATGAACCGGTTAAGCCAAAAAGGCAGTGTGTAGGCGCCTGTGGTGTTTAGGAATACGGGCAGGGCCGTCTGGTTGATGACCGGCAGGGCCGGCCCGAGAAAGATCACCGTCAGGATGGCGGCAAAAATCGCATGCAGCAGCCGGCCCATGATGTACGGACCCATACGAATGCCCGATTCAATCACGATGCTGGCAACCTGACCGTGTACGGACAAGCCGCTCCAGGCGATGATCGCACTGGCAATGGCGGCTTTTTCCACCAAGGGCGCGTCGCTTTGGGCGGCCGCGAGGGTACCCAGGTCTATCTCAAAGAGGCCGTTTACCACGGCGGCGGTTAAATCAGGTGCATAACCAATGGAATGCAGCAGAAAAGCCGATGCGGATGAGAGCAGCGTGGTCATGCCGAGGGCCTGGAGAATCCGTAAAAAAACAGAAAAGATAATGATAAAGCCGCCGACAAGTAAAATGGTCTGCATGGAGTTTTTTACGGAATCGCCCAGCAACTGGCCAAAGGGTCTTCCGTCCTGTAATTTGGCCTGATACAATGCCCGGAAAGCCCGGCGCAGAATATGGCCCTGGCCCGACCCTTCAATGCAGGAGTCGGACAACCGTTCATCCCGGCTGCGGCCATGGTAGCGGAAAAGAATGCCCACCAGCAGACTGGACAGATAGTGGGCGATGGCAAAAACGGCGCCCAGTTCCGGCATAGCGAACATCCCCACAGCCACCGCGCCAAACATGAACAAGGGATCGGCCGTATTCGTAAAAGATAATAACCTTTCCGCTTCCACCGCGGTGCATAATTTATTTTGCCGGAACTTTGAGGTAATAACCGCATCCATGGGATATCCGGAGGCCAGACCCATGGAAAGGGCGAAGGCACCGACTCCCGGCACGTTAAACAGCGGACGCATCAACGGCTCCAGCAGAACACCGATGAAATGTACCACCCCAAATCCCATGAGAATTTCCGACAGGATGAAAAACGGGAGCAGACTGGGAAACACCACATTCCACCAAAGGTTTACCCCCATAATGGCGGCGTCGAAAGCATCCTTCGGATACTGGGTCATGGCGATGGTAAGTACTACTGTCCCAAGAGCCATGGCGTATGTTAACAGACGGGAACGGTAGCCTTTTCCTCTGTGAAAACGTAAAGCCATTAAGTTTCCTCCCTCCGGCTCCTGTGATTCTGTACTATATATATGAAGAGGGTGGGGGAATATACCGTCTTTACCGCATCATAAAAATATAAGGAAAGGGGGATGTTCTGTGGGCAGCAAAGGTGTGACACTGGTCCTGGGGGCGGGAGGATTGCGGGGATTGACGCATATCGGGGTGCTGAAAATCCTCGAACAGGAGAACATCCCGGTGAAGGAGATTGTGGGCTGCTCCATTGGCAGTTTGATCGGCTCGCTTTATGCGGCGGGCATGCGGCCGGCAGAAATGGAGAAATTGGCTAAATGCCTGCATAGACGTCACTGGATTGACTTCATTGTGCCCAAAAACGGCCTGGTAGCCGGACAGCGCGTGCTGGAGATGATGCGGCTGTTGACAAAAAGGAAAAACTTTGCCGATTTGGACGTTCCCCTCGCTGTTGTCGCCACAGACCTTTACCGGGGACAAGAGGTTGTCCTGGACGAAGGACCGGTGGCCGAAGCGGTACGGGCAAGCATCTCGGTACCAGGAATATTTGTGCCTTATACGGCAAATGGTACCTGTTACGTCGATGGGGCGGTAGTAAACCCGACCCCGGTTGATATTGCGCAACGGCGGGGGGCGGAAATCATCGTGGCGGTGGATCTGTCGGGCGTCGGCACGGTGAACAACGTAAATAATATTTTTGATATCATCATTGTGGCGGTGGACATTATGGAACGGGAACTAAAAAAACACCGCCTGATTCATGGCGATGTTTTGATCCAACCGCAAGTGGGACATATTTTACCCAGCGATTTTGGCAAAGCCGACGAATTGATTTCCCTGGGTGAAGCTGCTGCCCGGGACTCCCTGCCCCAGATCCGCGAACTGTTGACGGCCTTGTAGGAAACCGGCCGATCCATGAAGTTAAGGGGTTGGGGAAGGCATGTCTTTAGGGAACCGCACAGCGCCCTTCAGGTAGTCCAGGCCGCCGCGCAGCGGATGCGGGCAGCCTAAGGCATATAAATCTGTGGACAGGATATCAAGCAGGAGCATCCTGGCCAATGCGGAGGACCGGGCTGTGCCGGTTGTGTGTATGGCCGGACGGTGGATAATGGGCAGGTGCGCACTTTTCCGCATTTGCTTTAATAATATTTGTCCCTGTTCAGAGAAAGCTAACACGCGCAGATATTGCGGTCCTGCCTCAGCCAACGCTTCAGCCGTATGTTTTTGGAAATTAAGCAGGCAATAGATCAGAATGCGTTGCAGGCGGGTGCGCGTGTAACGCTTTGATTTCAAGGCCGTCAGCAAGTCCTCCAGGGAAGAGGCGGTGTTGGCGGTCTCCTTTAATTTATATTCCAGGCCTTCGTTTACATCATGAATCAGGGCCAATTCTTCCAAAGGGGCGCGTCTCAGACAGGCGAGGACCATGCGGGTGAAAGCGGCAAAAAAAACCGGTCCCTGCTCTTGAACTGCGCAATTCTGCATGATTTGGGCGACAGGGGAAGGGATAACCTGCCTTAGCTCCGCAGACAGCCCCCGGACCGCCAACAAATGCCGGATGGCGGAAGCACTGGCAATCGGGCCGGCGATGTGCTGATCATGGTAATTCGCCGTACAACGTTTAATTGTCACGGGAACCAGGGGGTTGCCCAGCTTTTCCAGGGCGATTAAATATTCAATGCCTAAGGTGTTGTTGGGATAAGCGAGTACTTCAGGCGCCAGCTGTAGCCCAGCCGGTTCTGCCAAGCGCCCATACTCCCGCAGGGCGGCAAACCGGGCCGCGGGAAAAGATTTACCCAGTTGCAGCTGGTCCTGCAGCAGGGTCCGGAAAACCGTGGGTTCCGCGGCCAGTAGCAGGGCGATTTCTTTTAATTGCCGGATCGATCCCTGTTCGCTGCCAAAACAGAGATGGGTGACGATGCCGGTGGCCGCCAGCAATTCTACGCCGCCGCGGGCAAAAATCCCCGCACTGCGGCAGGCATAAACCCAGGGTAGTTCAAAAACGATATCTGCGCCGGCGGCCACAGCCATGGCCGCTCTGGACCATTTATCGAACAAAGCGGGCTCACCCCGTTGTAAAAAATGGCCGCTCAGAACACAAACTGTAAACCGGGCATCACAATTTTCTTTGGCCGCCTGGAGGTGAAAGAGATGTCCGTTGTGAAATGGATTATATTCTGCGATGATACCTACGACATTCATAAGAGCCCCCTCAAAGATTAGTTAAATCTGTGATAAATACATTTGATATGCTATAATAGATTTTTCCACCGTAAGCGTTAATTCCTGTCAGCCGGGTTGGATTACGAAAAAAATTGTAAAATTCCATAAATTAAAAAAAGGAACTTTCATAAATCCGTCGAATTGGATTAACCCAAGTGTAAACAGCATAAAAGCAGCTAGTTTATAATTTTTGTCAAGCGGTCTGATCATACTTTTATTAAGCTGCTGCTGTTTATACACGATTAAAAGGAGGAACATTAATGCAAGTATTGGTCGTAAATTGCGGCAGTTCGTCGATTAAGTATCAACTGCTGAATATGGAAACGGAAGCTGTCCTTGCCAAGGGCCTGGTGGACCGTATCGGTCTTGAAGGTTCCGTACTGACGCATCAGCCGGAGGGGATGGACAAAGTTGTAGTCGAAGCCGACATCTTTAATCACAGTGTAGGCATAAAAATGGTACTTGAGGCGCTAATTGATGCCAACCACGGCGTTATTTCCGCCATGTCCGATATTAATGCCGTTGGTCACCGGATCGTAAGCGGCGGGGAAAAATTCGCCGCGTCTGTACTGGTTGCCCCGGAAGTAAAAGAAGGGATCGTTGAGTGTTATGACATGGCGCCGCTGCATAATCCCGCCCACATGCTGGGAATAAACGCCTGCGAAGAATTAATGCCCGGGGTACCGCAAGTCGTCGTATTTGACAACGCCTTCCATCAGACTATGCCCAAACACGCTTTTATGTACGGACTTCCCTATGAGATCTACGAGAAATATCATGTAAGAAAGTATGGGGCGCATGGTACATCCCACCGCTATGTTGCACAACGGGCCGCCGAATTTCTGGAACGGCCCCAGGAAGAACTTAAATTAATAACCTGCCATCTGGGCAACGGCTCCTCCATTACCGCGGTTAAGGGTGGTCATTCCGTCGACACCAGCATGGGCTTTACGCCGCTGGAAGGTTTGATTATGGGGACCCGCTGCGGCGACATTGATCCGGCCGTCATTCCTTATGTAATGAAAAAAGAAGGTTTTACGCCCGAACAAATGGATACATTTATGAACAAAAAATCCGGTGTGCTCGGCGTCTCCGGCCTGAGCAGCGATTTCCGCGATCTGGAAAACGCCGCCCGGGCAGGTCACGAACGCGCCCGCCTGGCCCTGGAAATGTTTGCTTATCGTGTACGCCGCTATATTGGGGCTTTTGTGGCAGCCATGAATGGCGTTGACGCGGTCGTATTTACCGCCGGACTGGGTGAAAACGGGGTCGCGATGCGGGCACGTATCTGTGAGGGACTGGAATGGCTCGGTACCGGCATCGATCCGCTGAAAAACCAGGTGCTTGGCCAAGAAGCCGAGATCAGCGTGGCGGGCAGTGCGGTAAAACTGCTTGTCATTCCCACCAATGAGGAATTAATGATCGCCCGCGACACAAAGGAAATTTGTCAAGAAGTTCCATAGTTTATAATAATAATAACGGCCGGCCTGGCCGTTATTATTATTATAAACTATGTTGATTCCTTGGCGACCCTTAGCTAACGGATAAACTTACCTTTATTATTTTCAGGTTGTCCCGCAAATACTCACATCAAAGGAGGGACACTTATGAAAATATTGGTAGTTAATTGCGGCAGTTCCTCGCTAAAGTACCAGTTGCTGAACATGGAGGATGAGACAGTTTTGGCCAGGGGCCTGATCGAACGCATCGGTCTTGAAGATGCAAGCTTAACTCATCAGGGACGGGATGCGGCTGAAATCACAATGGAGACGCCCGTTTCACACCATAGTGACGGCATCAAACTAGTGCTTCACATGTTGCAGGATCGAGAGCATGGTGTAATTTCCTCCCTGTCGGATATAAATGCTGTCGGACACCGGGTTGTGCACGGCGGCGAAAAATTTGCCCGCTCCGTGCTTATTTCTCCCGCGGTGAAAGAAGCGATCAAAGCCTGTTATGACATGGCTCCCCTGCATAATCCGCCAAACATAACGGGGATTGACGCGTGTGCGGCATTGATGCCCGGCATACCGCAGGTGGCGGTATTTGATACCGCCTTTCATTTGACCATGCCGCAGCATGCTTTTTTGTACGGATTACCCTACGAAGCGTACAAAAAATACGGTATACGCAAATACGGTTTTCACGG
>DHRA01000017.1:24305-34588 GCA_002411145.1 Firmicutes bacterium UBA5324
ACCCGCTGTGGTGATATCGATCCGGCTGTAATTCCCTATCTTATGCGCAAAGAGGGTTTCACACCGGCGCAAATGGACACTTACATGAACAAAGAATCCGGCATATATGGTGTCTCCGGCCTCAGCAGCGACTTTCGGGATCTGGAAGAGGCTGCCCAGGACGGTCACGAACGCGCGGCCCTTGCTTTGGATGTCTATGCTTACAGAGTCCGGCGCTATATCGGCGCGTATGTTGTCGCGCTGAACGGGGTGGACGCCGTCGTGCTTACCGCCGGTCTTGCGGAAAACAGCGTGCTGATGCGCCGGCGGATTATTACCGGTCTGGAATGCCTGGGCATGCACCTGGACCCGCTGAGAAATGAAGCGCTCGGCGAAGAAGCGGAAATAAGCACGGCCCACAGTCCGGTGAAAATATTTGTGATACCCACCAATGAAGAATTGGTGATCGCCCGGGAGACGGTGGAAA
The DNA here is from genome assembly GCA_002411145.1 of Firmicutes bacterium UBA5324. Lineage (GTDB taxonomy): Bacteria > Bacillota > Negativicutes > UBA11029 > UBA11029 > UBA11029. The sequence continues at coordinate 24,772 of DHRA01000017.1, forward strand.
GCTTAGGTCCGGAGACGGTGCACGGATAGGACGGATTTTTGCCGCAGCAGCCTGGTATTTGCCGGGGTTTCGGCAATAATGGCCGTGTGATTCCTTGACGGATACAAAGTTGCTTTGATAGAATACAAGTTGAATGCATATAGATAAATATTTTTAATTGTTTCTGAATGGAGAGGATGGCTTGTGTATTGGAATCAGCCCATTGAGACCATGGAAGCGGAGCACATGTCCGCGCTGCAACTGCAACGCCTGCAGGAGTTGGTGGAACGTGTTTACCGCCAGGTACCCTATTACCGGTCACGCCTTCAGGAGGCGGGCATGTTGCCTGAAGATATCCGGACGTTAGACGACCTCAGAAAAATTCCCTTCACCTACAAACAGGATATGCGGGATAATTATCCCTACGGCTTATTTGCCGTACCGTCCAGCGAGATTGTGCGTATTCACGCATCCAGCGGCACCACCGGCAAACCGACGGTGGTGGGTTATACGAAACGGGACATCGGCATTTGGTCCGAAGTGATGGCCAGATCTTTGGCCGGGGGTGGTGTAACGAAACAATCCGTTGTCCAGGTTGCCTACGGCTACGGGCTGTTTACCGGCGGCCTGGGCGCGCATTACGGGGCGGAATTGCTCGGCGCCTCCGTCATCCCTATATCCAGCGGCAACACAGCCCGTCAAATCATGCTCATGAAGGATTTCGGCACCACGGCGATAGCCTGTACCCCTTCCTATGCGCTGTATGTGGCGGAAACCATGCGGGAAATGGGCATATCACCGCAGGATATCAAGCTTAAAGTGGGTATCTTCGGGGCTGAACCCTGGTCGGAGAATATGCGCCAGCAAATTCAACAACAGCTGGGGATTCTCGCCCTTGATATATATGGCTTAAGTGAAATTATCGGACCGGGCGTGGCCTGCGAGTGTCAGGCGCAGGACGGTCTGCATATAAATGAAGACCATTTCTATCCGGAAATCATTAATCCGTTAACAGGCGAAATAATGCCGGAAGGAGAAAAGGGAGAATTAGTACTTACCACCCTCACTAAGGAAGGTATGCCGATGCTGCGCTACCGTACCCGGGATTTAACCCTGCTTACCCGTAAAACCTGTGCCTGCGGACGTACCCTGGTAAGGATGGGTAAAGTACTGGGACGCAGTGATGATATGCTGATTATCCGCGGGGTAAATGTATTCCCTTCCCAGGTCGAGAGTGTACTGCTTAACATGGGTGAAGTTTCGCCCCATTATCAGCTGATTGTGGAACGGGAAGGGAAATTGGATACGCTTACCGTACTGGTGGAAGTGACGGAAAATATGTTTACCGACGAAGTACGGGGCTTAGAGGCGTTGGAACACAAGATTAAACAGGAATTAGCCAATGTATTGAATGTTACTGCCACCGTGCGTCTCGTCGGCGCCAAAACCATTGAACGCAGTGAGGGGAAAGCCAAAAGGGTCATCGATAAACGGAAAATATAAGGGGGGACACTCATGATCATTCAGCAAATATCTGTTTTTGTGGAGAATAAACCGGGTACCTTGGCTGAGGTGTTGGATGTCTTAAAGGCTCACAGCATCAATCTCCGGGCGATAACCGTCGCTGATACTGCTGATTTTGGCATTTTGCGCATGATTGTCAACAATCCGGGAGAAGCGGAAGGCATATTGCGGCAAGCGGGTTTCACCGTGAAAATAACCCCTGTATTATGTATAGTGTTGGAAGACACGCCGGGAAATCTGCATCAGAAAGTTCAGCATCTTAGTGCCGCGGGAATTAATATCGAATACATGTATGCGTTTAGCGGCATGGGCACCCAGGAAGCCAGGGTCGTATTAAAAGTTGACGATTTAACACGGGCGGAGGGGTTGTTCAACTGATACGTATGTAAACACGCGGGAAAGCCGGGAATGTTCCCGCGTCTGAAAGGGATGGCGTAAATAAGCAATCCGGGGCGCAAGTCTGTGTACTTAAGTTAGTGCAGGCTTGCGCCTTTTCTACCCGGGTTTCAACAGGAAAGTATTCTTGCAAAGCGAACATAGTTTAGCGCTATTTGTTCTACACTAAGCTTTGCAGGGAGAAGACATCCCGGTCTTAAAGGGAAAAAGTATCGAAATGACGGGCGACCGGGCGGCGTCCTGCCGGGGAGAAGCTGGAGGCGCCGGAAGAATTCAGGCCGCTCAACAGACTTAATTTCCCTTGCTGCCATTGCATTTCCGGCCGGTTATTATTTAATGTCCAGCGCAGATACGCGTGCGGTGACTGAAAGCAGACCGCCAGCAGCTGATACCAGTCTTTGTCTGTGCAAGGGTGTCCGGAAAAGAATGCAAGGATTTTTCTCAACCACATCATGGGTGCGGCCTCCTTCCGAAAAAAAAAAGTGCTGATTCAATATATGCCGGCTACGGCGAAAAGTTGTGTAAAAATATGCTTTATAAAGTTAAATGTTGTTAACAGGGGAGGATTTGAATGAATACGGACGATATCATGCAAATAGCTTTGGATTTGGCAGGGTTGACGGACATCCCGCCGGACTCGGGCATTTTAACCGCGGGCAATAATATAAAAAGGGTGTTGCTCGGGCTGGATATTGATGTAGCGGACCTGCTCCTCGCCAAGCAACTGGGCACGGATTTAGTAATTGGGCATCATCCGGTCACCGGCAGTCCGTATGTGAATTTCTCGCGGGTCATGCTGCGGCAGATTGATTGTATGGTCAGTCAGGGCGTGCCGGTAAACAAAGCGCAACGCGCATTGGCTAAACGCAAAGAAACGGTGGAGATAGCCCGTCAGCTGGGGAACTATGACCGGGTGGCCCAGGCCGCTCAATTATTGGGCCTGCCCTTTATGAACATCCATTTACCCGCGGATATTATCACCGAACACATTGTCACCGCCCACCTGCAGGACAGACTGGGGGACCGGCCGAAAGCCACCGTTAAGGATGTGTTGCTTGCCCTGAAGGAACTGCCTGAATATGGCCGGGCCCTTACGGAACCGGTTATACGCGCAGGCGCGCCAGACTATTACGCGGGCAGAATATTTGTGGCTATGGCCGGCGGCACCAGCGGCGGAGCGGCGGTGGCCAAGGCCTATTTCGAGGCGGGTGTGGGGACATTGGTGGTCATGCATATGCCGGAACCGGATATCAAGGAGATACGCGAACAGAATTTGGGCAACCTGATCGTCGCCGGACATGTGGCCAGTGATTCCGTCGGCTTGAATAAATTGATCGCAGTGCTGGAAGAGTGTGGCTTGGAAGTTGTGAGAATAAACGGTATTATCTAAAGAAAATATCGCCTTAAACCAAAAATATATTGACACTGCCTGTCTGAAACGGGTATAATCTTACTAATCTCATTACGAAAAAGATCATGACGGGGACTGGCGTACAGTGGAGAAGCAGAGAGCCGGTGGGGGGTGTGAACCGGTACGATGCTGTATATCTTGCTCACCCCTGAATTGGCGGGCTGATGGTATCATTTTCTACAGCAGGCCCGTATCGGCGGTCTCCGTTATGGACATGGCTGACAGAGGCCATTGAGGCTGTTACGCTGCCGTAACAGTGAATTAGGGTGGTACCGCGTGCATTCCTCGCCCCTAAATTACGCTAGCATGTAATTTAGGGGGCGGGTTTTTTATTATTATTACGGAGTGAAAGGAGGAAACTGCGTGAGGATAACAGGAGCAGAGGCCGTGGTGCAGATTTTTCAGCACTATGGCGTAGATTTGATTTTTGGTTATCCGGGAGGGGCCATATTACCTCTCTATGATGCGCTGCGGGATTCGACGATTAAACACGTGTTGGTGAGACAGGAACAAAATGCCGCGCATGCCGCCAGCGGTTATGCCAGGGTTACGGGCCGGACGGGTGTTTGTATCGCCACGTCGGGACCGGGGGCAACGAATTTGATTACCGGTATTGCAACCGCCTATATGGATTCGATACCTATGGTGGTCATTACAGGGCAGGTACCCCTTTCCGCCATTGGCCGGGATTTTTTCCAGGAGGTGGACATCATCGGGGCTACCTTCGGCTTAACCAAGCATAACTATTGGGTAAAAAAAGCGACGGATATCCCCAGAATATTAGCGGAGGCTTTTCATATTGCTTCCACCGGTCGCCCCGGCCCGGTGTTAATCGATCTGCCCAAGGATGTGGCCTGTGAAACAATTGAGTACGCCGGCCTGCCTGAAGTGGAAATTAAGAGTTATCAACCTACTTATCAGGGGCATCCTAAACAGGTAAAGCGGATTGTGCAGGCGGTGAAGGAATCGGCCCGGCCGGTTATTTGCGCCGGCGGCGGGGTGATTTCCTCCGATGCGGCTGAGGAATTGCGGGCTTTGGCGGAACGATGTCAAATTCCCGTGGCAACCACGCTCATGGGCATCGGCGCCTTTCCCAAGGATCATCCCCTAAGTATTGGTATGCTGGGTTTTCATGGTACGGTTTATTCTAATCTGGCCGTAGACAATGCGGATCTGATTTTTATTTTGGGGGCGCGCGCCGGTGACAGGGCAGTCCGCCAGATTGAAGAATTCGGGCGCAAAGCCCGGGTGGTACATATTGATGTCGATCCCGCCGAAATCGGGAAAAATGTGAATGTCACCGTTCCCATCGTGGGTGATTTGAAAACGGTGCTGCAGGACATCCTGAAAAACGTAGCGCCGCGGGAAGATACGGGCTGGCTGGCGACGATCGCCGCCTGGAAGAAAGAGAAAGCGCGCGCGTATTCCCAGGACGGTCCGCTGAAGCCGCAGTATGTGCTGGAACAATTGTCCGCCGTCACAACTCCCGACACCATCATTGCCACCGATGTGGGTCAGCATCAGATGTGGACAGGCGCCTATTACTGTACGAAGAAACCCCGTACATTTCTCACCTCGGGGGGCATGGGCACCATGGGTTATGGCTTGCCCGCAGCCATCGGCGCCCAACTGGGAAAACCCGAAACCGCCGTCGTCCTGGTCACCGGCGATGGCAGTTTCCAGATGAATATGCCGGAATTAGCCACCCTGGTCCAGGAGCAGCTGCCGGTAAAAATCATCGTCCTTAATAACAACGCCCTGGGTATGGTAAGGGAACTGCAGATGCACTTTCATGACAGCCGGTATTATCAGGTCCATATGCGGGGTAATCCCGATTTTGTCAAACTGGCTGACGCCTACGGTATTCCCGCTCAGCGCGTGTCGGAGAAAACGGCCGTAAGGAAAATTCTGCAAACGATGATGGGCACACCCGGCCCCATGCTGATTGAATTCATCGTGGATGTGGAGGAAAATGTCGTACCGCCGACGAGGAAAAGCCTACATCCGTTCGAAGGAGAGATCGTATGAAATACGTAGTTTCCGTACTTGTCCAAAACCAGCCGGGAGTTTTGGCCAGAATTGCGGGGCTGTTCAGCCGCCGGGGGTTTAATATCGAAAGTCTGGCCGTGGGCATGACGGACAAATCAGAGGTATCAAGAATGACCATCGCGGTGGACGGCGACGATCATATTATTGAACAGGTGACAAAACAACTCAATAAACTGGTGGATGTCATCAAGGTCAATGTTTTAACGGCAAACGAAAGCGTGCAACGGGAACTGGCGTTGTTCAAAGTCCATGTAACGGCGAGTACCCGGCCGGAAGTAATGCAAATGGTGGATATCTTCCGGGCGAAGATCGTCGATGTCACCCGCAACGCATTGGTTGTTGAACTGACAGGCGACGATAACAAAATTAAAGCCATGGAAGATCTTCTTCGTCAATTCGGCATTAAAGAAATGGTCCGTACAGGTCTTATTGCCATTGAACGAGGCAGCAAAATAATGAAAAGTAACAAGGAGGAATAAAACATGATGAAAATTTATTATTGCCAGGATGCTAACTTTGAGGTGTTGACAGGAAAAACTATTGCCATTATCGGCTACGGCAGTCAGGGACATGCCCACGCCTTAAACCTAAAGGAAAGCGGAGCCAAGGTGGTTGTGGGTCTGTATGAAGGCAGCAAATCCTGGTCCAAAGCGGAAGCAGACGGTTTGACCGTGAAGACGGTTGCTGACGCCGTCAAAACTGCCGACGTGGTTATGATCCTGATTCCCGATGAGAAGCAGGCGGCAGTTTATAAAGCAAGCATTCAACCCAATTTGAAGCCCGGCGCGGCCCTGGCTTTCGCCCATGGTTTTAACATTCATTTCAATCAAATCGTACCGCCTGCCAATGTGGATGTATTCCTTGTGGCGCCGAAGGGACCCGGTCATCTGGTGCGCCGCGTTTATCAGGAAGGGAAAGGCGTACCCTGCTTATTCGCTATTCACCAGGATTACACCGGGCAGGCGCGCGAAATCGCCCTGGCTTATGCGAAGGGCGTGGGCGGAACCCGGGCCGGCACCATTGAAACGAGTTTCAAGGATGAGACGGAAACTGATTTGTTTGGCGAGCAGGCTGTGCTTTGCGGCGGCGCTTCCGAACTGATCAAGGCTGGTTTTGAGACGCTGGTTGAAGCGGGCTATCCCCCGGAAATGGCTTATTTTGAATGCCTGCATGAATTAAAATTAATTGTGGACCTGATTTACGAAGGCGGTCTGGCCCGGATGCGCTATTCCGTCAGTGATACCGCGGAATACGGAGACTACGTTGTGGGCAAGCGGATCATTACGGAGGAAACCCGTAAGGAAATGAAAAAAGTACTTGCGGAAATCCAAGACGGCACCTTTGCCCGCAACTGGATTCTGGAGAACCAATCCAACCGGGCGGGCTTTACGGCCGTACGTAAGCGGGAAGCGGAACATCCCGTCGAAGTGGTGGGTAAAGAACTGCGCAGCATGATGTCCTGGTTGAGAAAAGATATTTAATTAGCGGCTGTAAGGAGAGTTAACCAGTACCGCGGGTTAAGCGGTCACAATACGCCGCGAAAACGAAGGAGGGGTCCCGCATGCCGATCATTCAGGTTGAAATGTTGGAAGGCCGGACAATTGAGCAAAAAAGGCAAATGGTTAAAAAAGTTACGGAAGCGGTTGTTGATTCCGTGCATTGCCCTCCTGAGGCAGTACGGGTCATTATTCGCGAAATGCCCAAAGAGCATTTCGCCGTGGCCGGCAAATTAATCATTGACGAAAACTGACAATTGAACCTGCGCATAAGTACTGCAGCCTGAGAAATAATAAAACGCGTTTTCCCCCTGCCGGGGAAAGCGCGTTTTATTATTTCGGCAGCGGGAGACAACAGAGCAGGGTATTTTTCCTTGTTTGCCGAAAAAGCACATAGCACAGAGATCATTTTGACAATCTATGATTATAACCGTGACAGGAGGGGATATATTGATACCGCTGCGGGACAGTGTACGCTCGCGTAGTTTTCCGATTGTTAACATTTTGCTCATTTTGGCGAACTGTTACGTATTTTGGCAGGAACTTTTTCTCTCCGACCGGGGGTTGGATATCTTTGTCCGCCAATATGGTGTAATACCTGCCAAAATACACAGCATACTGGCTTTACAAGGACTGTCGTGGGGATTGCTGCCGCTGGTGACGGCGATGTTTTTGCACGGCGGATGGCTGCATTTACTGGGCAATATGCTGTATTTATGGGTCTTTGGCGACAACGTGGAAGATCGTATGGGCCATCTGAAATACCTCTTGTTTTACTTGGCAGCCGGTGTGGCGGGAAATCTCGCCCAGGTTTGGGCTGATCCTGCTTCGGGTGTCCCGGCCATTGGCGCCAGCGGGGCGGTGGCCGGTGTACTGGGGGCTTACTTTATCTGGTATCCCCGGGCCCGGATCTTAACCCTGGTACCAATTTTTATCTTCATATCCATTGTGGAAATTCCGGCCCTGGTGTATCTGTTTTTTTGGTTCGGCCTGCAAGTGCTGAATGGTCTGGTATCCTTATCGTCCCCGGGCGCAATTGTCGCGTGGTGGGCCCATATCGGCGGTTTTCTGGCCGGCATTACCGGTGCATTGCTTAGTTGGGGGGAGGGAGACACGTCTTATCATCCCCGGAATTAATGCGCATTTAGCCGTAGCGATGAATAACGCCAAAGCCGCCGCGAGGGTAATCAAAATAAATATTTTCGCAGGGACAGGCGATACGGCAGGCCCCGCATTCGATACACTGGACATATTGGACAAGGATTTCGGCCGATACTTCGTCGTTCCATTGGTATACCTCCGCGGGGCAGATGCGCAGACAGGAACGCAGACTGCAACGTTCCCGGCAAACCGTATGATCCCTTATGCCGACATGTTGGTGGGAAAGATCCATCTTAAAACAGTCAAGCCTGATTTTTTCGATTAACTTCATTTCATCACCCATAGCGCCTGCAGAAAATCGGCGGCCAATTTCCAGACCGGCTGGATGGAAGCGGCTTTTTGCCAGATATAACGGCGTTTTGCCCCGTTGGGCATGGGATAAATCATTCCCACTTGGTAGGCGATTTCGTTAATCACGGCAATTTCCGCCTCCGGTATCCAGGGGCGGGCGGCAAAAAAACGGTGAATATGGCGGTTTGCCCGTAGGTTCTGGAGTACATAGCTCTCATCGAGGAGTTTTTTATACAAGGATAATTGACGCTGGGAAAAATCGTTTTTATGTTTCGCGGCAATTAGTGTTTTACCCGCCAATTGCCCCGATAGCATCGCTAAATTGAGACCTTGTACGCCATTAACCAAACCGGCTGCGTCGCCGGCAATGAGACAACCGGGATGTACGAGGGGCGGAATTGCCTCATATCCCCCTTCGGGAATCATCTGGGCGCAATATTCCAGTGTCTCCGTACCTGTAAACAGCGGGGCCAGCAAAGGGTGCTGCTTGATTTTTACAATCAAGTCGTGGGGATTAAAACTACCGGTGACGAAATTTGCAACATAAGTGCCTACATTAAGGCCGATGGTATCCTTATTCGTGTACAAGGCGGCTGAGCCCATGAAATTGGCGGTGCTCTCACCCAGTATGCCGATCGCCGCCCCCTGACCGGGTTGCAGATTAAATCTTTCTTCAATCAGGTGGCCGGGCAGGGCCATCGTTTCTTTTACATAGAGGGCGACATTTTCCGTTTTAATTCCCGGAACCAGCCCGGCCCGTTCCGCCAGTAAGGCATTAACCCCTTCCGCCAATATTACGACATCGGCAAAGAACTGTTTATTTACCGGTGGTCCAACCTCCAGGCCAATTATTTTGTCGTGGTCTTTAAGTAAGGCATCAACTTTATGATTGGCAAACAGGACGGCGCCTGCGTCCACCGCCTTCCCGGCGAGCCATTTATCAAATTTTGCCCTGTGGACGGAAACCCGGTTGAAGGGTGACTGGGCATACCGGGCGCTTTTGAAAGCGGCGGTAACGGCCGAATCCGCAGTCAACGCCATATAGCGGTAGTCGGTGAGAATCCGCTCCAAGGGCGCAGTTTCCAATAAATCGGGCAATATCTCCCGGGTGGGCAGCGTATAGATCGCGGTACCGCCGGCCGTTTTTTCGCCCGGGGCCGCCCGCTCAAACAAAGCCACATCCAGGCCCGCTTTGGCCATGGTATATGCGGCGGTGCTGCCGGCCGGCCCGGCGCCTACCACTAAGACGTCAAATTGCCTGCGCCGGTCCGGTTCCGGAGTGATTGTGCTCACCGACGGTTTTATTTTAGCTGCGGATTTCAGGACTTTTTTCAGCAACATACTCCGACTCCTAATATTATAATCTCCCTTACATATTATGTCCTATAATGCGAAGGAAATCGCATGATACGGGACGATCTTCACGGTAAGCCGCCAAGGTCGCATAAATGGAGACTTGATTCAGGTGGGGTTTTAACCCCACCTGAATCCTAGTCGGAATTATCCAGGG
>DHRA01000017.1:34728-41204 GCA_002411145.1 Firmicutes bacterium UBA5324
CGGGTTAGTCATCGGATAAATGCGCTCTGCAACGGGGAAAAATATTGTTGTGAAAAATTCGCAGGAGGGGAATAAAATGCCGTTATTAGAAATCAGCGTTATTCCAGTGGGTACCCAAAGCACCAGTATTTCCGATTATGTGTCCGAGGCCTGTAAAGTGGCGGTAGACCGCGGACTTAGCTATCAGGTAACACCAACGTCAACGGTAATTGAGGGAAGCCTGGATCAAATCCTTGACGCCGCTAAAGAAATGCACCAAATACCCTTTCGTGTCGGCGCGGATCGCGTGGTCACCAATATTACCATTGACGACCGCCATGATAAAGACATGGATATACAGGATCAAGTGCGGACAGTAGTACGGGAAATGGGTTCGGCGGTTGTGCCATAATGGTGTGATGAAAATGTTGGTCCATTTTTGCAGGATATGCGTGAAATAAGGAGCATACTCCGGAAATTTTATATTTTTACGGTCGGCGGCATTTTACAACTTGCTTTGTTTCCGGTAATATAAGACCATGCCGAATTTTACATTCGCGTAAATACGGAGGAACCAATATAGTGGGGTGAATCTGCCTTTAGGGCAGTAGGGTATTCCCTGACCCGAACCCGTCAGCTAACTCCGGAGGCAAGCAGCAGATATGTTTATATCTGTGCAAAGGGGGTTTGTAATGAGGACCAGGTTGTTTTTGATTGCCGTGCTTTTGCTGGGGATGGGTATTTTCGCTTTCGTATCAACCACTGAAGCCGCCCCCTTGGGTGACCGTCCGTTAAGTATCGGCATGTCCGGCGACGATGTACAGGAGCTGCAGGTAAAACTGGCAGCCATCGGTCTCGATCCGGGCCCCATTGATGGGAAGTTTGGAAGGATGACCGAATCGGCGGTAATGTTGCTGCAACAGATAAAACAGCTGAATGTGGATGGAGTTGCAGGTTCCGAGGTAGTGCAGCTGTTAAATGAACATGCTATCCAGGGATCCCGGGGATTTGCAGCACCGGAACGCTATAGACAGGTAATTACCGCCCGCTCCACCGCCTACGCGCCCGCGTCTTCCAGTAACATCACCTATAGCGGCACACGGTTAAGACGCGGAGTGGTGGCCGTTGATCCGCGGGTTATCCCGCTGGGTACGCGCATGTATGTGGAGGGCTATGGTTATGCTGTCGCGGAAGACACCGGCGGCGCTATCAAAGGGAATAAAATTGATGTCGCCTTTCTCAGTCTTGACGAATGCTATCAGTGGGGCGTTCGTGACGTAAATGTGTATATTCTGGACTAGTTCTTTCCCGAATAAGACCCTCCAGAGGGTCTTATTTTTTTTGGTCTAGCAGACAGAAAAAATCCCACGTTAAGAAATTAGTACCCGGGTTATCATAGTTTTATCATATTTCCATGTTATCCTATCAGTATAATTCGATCAGATATAATTAAAATTGACAAAATAATCTTTCGGCAAATCTGTCGAAGGACCGGGACGCAAAACTATGGGGTCTAAAGATGTAAGAAGTCCATGATTGCCAGGTTGCGAATATAAAAATTGAAGTTAATCAGCCGCAACTTGGGCTGGCTTTTTTGTTGTCTGAAGGTCTGTTATGCGACATTAAAAATGATAAATATACCTTGGGAAAAGGGCGGACCGGCAGACGAGGAGGTTTTATGGGCGATAAGTTCAATAATATTGAACAACAGACGCGGGCACTGCGACGCTGCGATGAGCAAATCTATCAGATCTTCGACAGCATACTTAACGTGTCTATACGAGGTTATGACGCATCCGGCAATATCACTTTCTGGAACTACGCTGCGGAGCAGTTATCTGGATTTAAGCCGGGGGAGGTAATGGGGAAACCGCTGAACGAAATAATATTGCACACTGAGGAGGCTGAACGCCTTCTCGCTATTCTCAAGGAAATCGACGTTACCAATGCACCATATGGACCTGCAGAATGGAAAGTAAAGCATAAAAGCGGCACAGAGAAATACGTCTATGCAACCTTGTTCCCGCTAAGGTTGTCCAACGGGGAAAAAGAGTTTATCTGCATGGCGGTGGACATAACCGGGCAAAAGCAGCTGGCGAAAGAGCGCGAACGCCTCGACCGTCTGCGATTAATAGGGGAGATGGCGGCGAATCTGGGCCATGAGATAAGAAATCCCCTAACCACTGTTTACGGCTATTTACAGTTGCTCAGGAATAAGCAATGTTGCCCTGAACACAGAAATAAGTTCGACCTGATGCTTGCGGAATTGGATCGTGCCAACAAGATTATCATCAAATATCTTTTTCTGGCCGGTAACAAAGCGACTGACAAAAAACCGTCTGACTTAAATCAGATCATTGATGGGGTAATGCCTTCGCTGTGGGCGAAGGCGGACAAAGAAAATAAGATTATCCATTGGGCGCCGGGCAATATTCAGACTCTGTTATTGGACGAGCATGAGATCCGCCTGCTGGTCGACAATATTGTGCAAAATGCCCTGGAAGCCGTGGATCAAGGCTGCATGATAAGGATAAGTACTTTCATGGATGACGCCAGGGTAGTTGTGCTGAAGGTGCAGGATCCCGGCCCGGGAATTCCCGGGGAATTGCTGGATAAGCTCGGTACACCCTTCGTCACCACCAAACCCGGTGGGGTTGGACTGGGATTGGCCGTCTGTTTCAGCATTGCCGCCCGACATAATGCCAGGATATTTTTGCAACCGGATTTTACAGGCACAAGTGTTTTTGTAAAGTTTTCGGCTAATGGGAATGAGAAGAGTGACTGATGAGACTCCCTGCGATAAAGGAATTTTCCCCCTGCATATCGAACATATGTCCTTATTGACTTCCGAAAACAGCAGGAGAGAAAAGGGTGATCAGCTTTGGCTTTAAAGTTTATCCTCGGCAGAGCGGGCGCCGGTAAAACCCACTATTGTTTGGAACAGGTGCGTGCCGCCCTGCGCCAGTCGCCCGTCGGTTCACCATTGATCATGTTAGTGCCGGAACAGGCCACTTTTCAGATAGAGCAAGCGCTGGCCGCCACCCCGGGGCTGGCTGGTTTCCTTAGGGCGCAGGTCTTCAGTTTTCAACGGCTTGCCTATCATATTTCGCTGGAGCTGGGCGGCGCAGCCCAGCCGCGCATCAGTGAAATCGGGCGTCTGATGGCGCTGCGCAAGATTCTGCAGGCAAAAACCAAGGAATTGACGGTGCTGTCCAAGGCTGCGAGACGCAGCGGTTTTACAGATAAATTAGCCGCCGCCCTGGCCGAATTGAAAATGTATCGCATTACCTCCTGGGAATTGGCGGGAACTGTGAAATATCTGGAAGCGACCGCGCAACATCTGGTTTTACAAAACAAGTTAAAGGACATGGGCATTCTTTACCAGGCGTGGGAGGAATTTCTCTCCGACCGCTATCAGGATATGGAAGACTGCCTGAATTTACTGGCGGAACAAATTCCTCAATCCTCTTTTACCCGGCAGGCGACGATCTGGATTGATGGCTTCAAAGGTTTTACCCCCCAGGAATTTTATGTAATCGGGCAAATGTTACATACCGCGGATGTAGATATCAGCCTGTGTTTGGATCCCGCCGCGAAGGATTTGGCGGCCAAGGATACATCTGTTTTTCATCCGGTTTGGCAGACGTGGCAAAGGTTATTGAAAATCGCCGCGGAAAATGGCGTCGAAGTCCAGTATGTGGAACTTTGCCCGGAGGTATTGCCGCGTTTTGCCGCCGCGCCCGCTTTAAGTCATTTGGAAAAAGAGTTCTTTTCCTATCCCTGCCGCTCCTTCACGGGACCTGCGCAACAGCAGATCGAGTTAAGCTGCGCGGCCAATCCACGGGCCGAAATAGAAGCGGCGGCTCGAAAAATCAGGGAGTTATGCCAGCATGCCGCGGTACGTTACCGGGATATCATCATCCTCTTGCGGGATATGACGAGTTATAGCAGCCTGATTGAAACAATTTTTGCCGATTATGATATACCGGTATTCGTCGACGAGAAGCGGGGGATTCTCCACCATCCTCTCGCGGAATTAATCCGTTCCGCGCTGGAGATCGTCGCCGGTAACTGGGGATATGACGCCGTGCTCCGCTATTTGAAAACAGATTTAACCGGCCAGCAGAGGGATGAGATAGACAGCCTGGAGAATTACGTCCTTGCCCACGGCATCCGGGGCGGGCGTTGGACCGACGGGCAACGCTGGGCATACACCCTGCGCTATACCCTGGAGGAAGAGGAAGCAGCGGAGATTTCCGCCGAGGAAAAAATATTGCTGGAGCGGATCGAGGAAATTCGCCGGAGGGTTGTCGGACCGCTGAAGCTTTTTCATGACGCACTTAAAGGTGAGCGTACGGTGGCTGAAATTACCACGGCCCTGGTCCAACTCTGTATGACCCTGGAGGTACCGCAAAAATTAGCGCAGTGGGGCAGCGAGGCCCTGGAAGCAGGCGCCCTTATCCGGGCAAAGGAACATCAACAGATATGGAACAGCAGCATAGCGCTGTTTGAGCAAATGGTGGAAACGCTGGGGGAACAAAAAATGTCCCTTGAGGAGTATGGGCAAGTGCTGGAAACCGGTTTGGAAACGCTGGAACTGGGTTTAATTCCCCCGGGCCTTGATCAGGTGCTTGTCGCTTCGCTGGACCGTTCACGGAGTCCCCGGGTATTTGCCGCCTTTGTGCTGGGGGTAAATGAGGGGATCTATCCGGTCCGCGTGACCGATGACGATATTTTTTCCTCCCCGGACCGTGAATACCTGAAAACCATCGGCCTGGAACTGGCGCCCGGACGCGGGGAACGGATAATTGAGGAACAATTTCTCCTGTATACGGCTTTAACGAGGGCCGGGGGTTATCTGTGGCTGAGTTATGTGCAGGCGGACAATGAAGGGAAGGGTACCGCACCGTCTTACGTGATACGCCGCCTGAAAGAGCTTTTTCCCGCCCTGGGTGAGCAGAGAATAACCATCGAGCCGGAGGGCAGTGACGATTTATCCTTCATATCCCATCCCCGGCGGACATTGGGGCATTTAGCCGGCAAGCTCAGAGAGGCCAAGGCCGGTCACCGGATAAACGAAATCTGGTGGAGTGTTTATCAATGGGCCGCGGCGGACAACCGTCAGCGGGAAGTTTTACAACGTATTATTGCCGGACTGCGGCATAAAAATCAGGACAGGCCGCTAAAGGAGGAAACCATCCGGACCTTATACGGCAATCCGCTGCGGGTCAGCGTGTCCAAAATTGAATCCTTCCGGCGTTGTCCCTTTTCATATTTTGCTTCGTTTGCCCTCAAGCTAAAGAAACGGCCCGTATTTCAACTGGAGGCGCCGGGTCTGGGCCAATTTTATCACGCGGTATTGAAGACGGCGGGCGAACAGCTCTTTTGCGACGGACACACCTGGGGAGATTTGTCCCCGGCGGCTTGCGTCAATTTGGTCAATGAAACGGTGGAAAAAATTGCGCCCCGCTTGCAGAGTGAAATTCTCTTAAGCAGTGCGCGTTATAAATATCTTGCCAGAAAAATCCGCCAAGTGATTACCCGCTCCGTATTAACCCTGGCCGAACATGACAGAAGGGGTTGTTTTCGCCCGCGGGAGCTGGAACTGTCCTTTGGACCCGGTGGTAAACTGCCCCCGCTCAAACTGCAGTTGGAAAGCGGACAAAGTATCGAGGTGGAAGGGCGTATTGACCGCTTAGATTATGCGGAAAACACGACCGGTATTTACTTGCGTGTCATTGATTATAAAATGGGTGATGAACGTTTGCAACTGCCGGAAATGTATTACGGCTTGCGTCTCCAGTTGATTACGTATCTGCATGCCGCCCTGTCCTTAATGCCGCAGCACAGCGGGCAGCCCTTAAAAGCGGGGGGGTTGTTGTATTTCCGCATTCAGGATCCGCTACTCCATTGCGAATCTGCGCCGGCGGCGACCGAGTTGGAACGGGAAATTCTGAAAATGATGAAGATGCGGGGCTTTATTATTGCTGATCCGGGCGTCGCCGGCCTGATGGATGATAAGCTGGGGGTTGACGGTTACCGGACTTCGGAGCTGATACCCGTAAATCTTTTGAAAGACGGAGCTTTTGACGGCAGATCGGCGGTTTTGGAGACCGGGCAAATTGAAGCGCTGCTGCGGCATGCGGAACAGCTTTTAGCCCAAAGCGGCGCAGATATTTTACAGGGCGTGGTGGATATAAATCCCTATAAAATGCAGAGTCAGACCGCATGCACCCATTGCCGGTTCAGCAGTGTCTGCCAGTTTGACGAACTGCTGGAGGATAATGTGTATAATCATTTGCACAGACTGACGCCCGCGTTAATTTGGCGTTCCCTGGGGTTTGCCGTACAGGAGGAAAAGGATGGCTAAACAGAAATGGACAACGGAACAGACGGATGCCATATCCAGCCGTGGTTCGGATTTACTGGTTTCCGCGGCGGCGGGGGCGGGTAAAACCGCGGTTTTAGTGGAACGCATTATCCGCAGCATCACTGAT
>DHRA01000017.1:41426-41694 GCA_002411145.1 Firmicutes bacterium UBA5324
GTCAATTGACCCGCCTTGGTTCCGCCTCAATTATGACGCTGCATGCCTTCTGCCTTGACGTGCTGCGGCAGTATTACTACTGCATCGATTTAGACCCGGCGTTTAAAATGTGCAACGATGCGGAAACCGTGTTGTTACAGGACCAGGCGCTGGAAAAAGTGTTTGAAGAACTGTACACCGAAGGTGAGGAGCATTTTCTCATGCTGGCGGATATGTACGGCGGCAGCCGTGATGATCGAAAATTAGCCGAGATCGTGCTTAAATTATA
>DHRA01000017.1:41970-47189 GCA_002411145.1 Firmicutes bacterium UBA5324
CGGTTATGCGGCAGTGCTGGAGGCCGACGGCCTTTGCATCGAAGACATGCTGGGGGCTCTCCACCGGAACTGGCTGTGCCTGGCCGCTGCTTTTGACGAAAAACTTGCGGGTGCTTTGCCGCGGATTAAAGGGGAGTATGACGAGGCGGCGAAGGAAAAGGTCCAGCAGCTTCGCCGGGAGGTAAAAAAACTGCTGGGCAAACTAAAAAACGACTTTTTTACCCGTTCCGGGCAAGAATGGCAGGAGGATGCCCGGCGGCTTGTACCAACAGTACAGGCCCTGGTTACTTTGGTTAATACCTTCACAGACGAATACGCGGCTTTGAAAACGGCGAAGGGGTTGTTGGATTTCAGCGACCTGGAACATAAATGCCTGGAGATACTGCGGGGTGAAGATGCCGGCGAATCCCTCGCGGCGGCGGACTTAAGCCGCAGATATACGGAAATTATGGTAGATGAGTACCAGGATATAAATGAAGTGCAGGAAACCATTCTGCATCTCATAGCGCAGCCCGGCGCTGCCTGCGTTCCAAGGTTCATGGTCGGGGACGTAAAACAGAGTGTTTACCGGTTCAGACTGGCCGAACCCTCGCTTTTTCTGGACAAATATAATACCTATAACCAAACCTCCGGAGCAGGGCGGCGCATTGACTTAGCCGCTAATTTTCGCAGTAGCGCCCAGGTAATTGACGCCGTCAATTATTTATTCCGGCAAATCATGACCCCCTACGTGGGGGAAATGAGCTACGACCAAAAAGCCCGGTTGGTCTGCGGTCTGGGCAAAGCCGCGGAAATACTGCCGAAGGTCGAAATCCAGCTTATTGAAAAAACGCAAAATACGAAAAACAGTCCGGGGGAGGAAGAAGACGACGGGGCGGAAGAGGCGGAGGCGGAGGAAAATCTGGCGGGTTTCGCGGCCGAGGCGAATATCATTGCGCAGCGGGTGGGGGAAATGATCAAAAACAGTGACCGCCACCGGATTTTTGACAAACAATTGGGCGAAGACCGCCCCCTGGAGTATCGGGATATTGTAATCCTGCTGCGGGCGACCAAAGGAAAAGCAGAGCTTTTACTCGATGTGCTCCGGAAATACGAAATCCCCTGTTACGCCGAGGTGTCCGGGGGCTATTTCGCCGCCACCGAAATTAAAATCATGCTTAGTCTCTTGCAAATCATTGATAATCCGCGCCAGGACATACCCCTGGCGGCCGTATTGCGGTCGCCGATTCTCGGTTTGCAGGCTGAGGAACTGGCGGAAATCAGAAACTGCCTGCCCCGGGGAGATTTTTGGGATGCCCTTCAGTCTTACACCACAGCCGGAATGTCCGGATCAGCAAAATTGGGTGAATTCATCCGGCGCTTGGACGAATGGCGGACCGTTGCGCGCCGGCAGCCTCTTTCCGTCCTGATCTGGCAACTCCTCCAGGAGACCGGCATTTATGACTATGTGGGCAGTATGCCGGGCGGTGTGCAACGGCAGGCAAATTTACGCGCCTTGTACACCAGGGCATGTCAATATGAACAAACAAACTTCCGGGGCTTATTCCGTTTTCTGCGGTTTATTGAGATGCTGCGGCAAAGCGGCAGCGATTTGGCAACCGCCCGCACGCTGGGGGAAAATGAAAATGTCGTGCGTATCATGAGTGTGCATAAAAGCAAAGGTCTTGAATTCCCCGTGGTCTTCATTGCCGATATCGGCAAAAGATTTAACAGAACCGATTTGTACGGGCCGGTGCTTTGCCATAAAGAATTGGGGCTGGGGCCGGAGATCATCGAGCCGGAACGCCGTGTACGCTATCCCTCGCTGGCGCGCAAAGCCGTTCAATTGCGCTTAAACAGAGAAGTGCTGTCCGAAGAACTGCGCATTTTATATGTTGCGTTGACCCGGGCCCGCGAAGGGCTTATCCTCGTGGGTACCGTCAACAATCCGGCGAAATATAAAGAACGCTGGAGCAATTTCCTTCACTGGGACGAGGAAACGCTGCCGGAATGGTTTCTTGCGGAGGCGAATTCCTGGCTTGACTGGATCGCGCCTGCGGTGGCCCGTCATCCGGCAGGGAAAGCTTTGCGCACCGAGTCCGTGCAGCGCTTAGTTTGTTCCCCCCGGTCCCCGGATCCCTCCCAATGGGCAATCACAATTTGGGATCAGGAAACCGCCGGAAATGTATGCAGCGCAGCGACAAATAACGATGCTTCCCTGTTCATGAAGCTGGAGCGCCTAACATACGATGCTGGCTTAATTTTACCGGCGAGGGAAATGGTTAATAACAAACTCAATTGGTGTTATCCCCATCCGGCGGCGCAGGGTTATCCCGCCAAGCTGGCCGTATCCGATCTCAAGCAGGCCGCCGGTGAAGAGGCGACACTAATACCGCAGGAGATGATTTATCAGAGACCGCGTTTCCTGCAGGCCCGGGAAACCTTAAACGCCGCCGAGCGCGGCTCTGCGGTGCATGTGGTCATGCAGCGGGTAAACTTGCAGGACGCGCTGACGGAAGATAGCCTACGCGTCCAAATAAACCAACTGACCGCACGGCACATCTTGACGGAAGCCCAGGCCGGAGCTGTTGATACGGCCGCCATCGCTGCTTTCTTCCGCACAAAACTGGGGCGACGTCTGGGCAAGGCGGAGGAAGTATGGCGGGAATTGAATTTCAGTATGATGCTGGACGCAAACCGGCTCTACCCTGAGATCACCGGCGAACAAATCTTTGTACAGGGCGTAATTGATTGTCTCTTCCGCGATGCTGCCGGCACAGTGCTTATCGATTATAAAACTGATCAGGCGGGAACGGGGATCGCACCGGAACGGCAGCAGGCCTACCGGCAGCAAGTCGCCATCTATACCGAGGCGGCAACGCAGTTGTTGAGACACCCGGTGACCGAAGCTTACCTCTATTTTCTGGCCACCCAAGAGCTAATCAAACTAGCGTAGTTATAGATATCACAACTATAGTTAGAAAAATAACCTTCACTCCTCCGTCCGGCCTGTCGTATACTATATGACGATATGGTCAGGGAGAGCGGGGGAGTGTCATGGAGACAAGGGATCAGCAGCCGACGATGGCGGTGATGGATGTGGTTGTGTGTACGGGCAGTCAGGAGGTAACCCTCACCAGCACGCTGAATTTTCCGGATGGGGTGGAAAAGATCCTTGATATCCGGGCGAATATTTGCAATATCATTTATCATATTATGGGTAACAAGCTCATTGTCCAAGGGCTGTTGTACAAACAGATTTTTTATCTGAATTGTCAGGGGAAAACCAAATTCGAAACTGAGCAGCTGCCCTTTGCAACCTTTATAGAAATGGGGGGCGTACTGCCCAGCCATACGATTCGCATTGCCGGTCGTGTGGCTCACATGCAGCGGCAGTTATCCCGGCAGGATGGGCTTGCAAAACAGAAGACAACCTTGCTTTTTGAAGCGGCCGCCCTTGAATCATGCCGGTATCAGATCGATGCTGGTGCCGGCTACCGTTATCGGGTCCGGGAAATAATTTTTCGCAAGGAGTGCCGGGGGGAGGAGCAGGTGCAAACGGTGTGCCGGCTGCCTGTGCAGTCAATCCGTGCGATTGATATTCGACTCAACCACATCAGTGCCTGTGCCCAGGCTGACAAAGTAATCGTCCGCGGCAGTATTACCAGGAAAATAGATTATACCGCCGCTACGCGAAATCAAAACCTGCATGAAGAGCACCCCTTTGAGTACTGCTTCGAAGTACCTGGGGCGAAACCGGGCATGTCTACCGTTATTCAGGGGGAAAATGGCGGAAAATTAGTGCAGGGTGCGATCCCGGTCGTAAAGGAGGAGGGTACCGTAATCCTCCAACAAATAAGTTTTGTTTTTTTCGTTTATGTCTGCCATTATAAGCAGTTATACCTGGCCCACGGCGAGGGTCCGGTTTTGCTCTTGCAGAAACCGGCAGGAACGGGCAGCTTTACCCGCGTGTTTGAACACGACCTGGAGCCGTTGTTTGGTGTTGCGTCCGTACAAAAGGTGGAGACCCGTCTGTCCGGGGTGGAACAGGAACTGGTGGCGCAGCAAATGTTTGTTTGGGGTGATATCGAGTATAAAATCATTTATTTGGCGGCTGACGGTCGGCCACATGAAACGTCCGCTATCCAGCTCTTTGTTGCGGCGCTGGATTTTATAGGCTCGACGGCGGATAACTTCGGCGAAATCAGGCTTTCTTCCGCCCGGACCGAAACAGCGGTGCTCGACGGGCGGATAATCCGCTTAAGCTGCAGAATCCAGTTCGACGGAGAGACCTTCGAAGAACTCCTGCTGCCTGTCGCTGCTCAACAACTGCATTTAATTTAAGCGCCCCGCCGCTCTCCTTTTTCCGAGGCGCGGTATCCGGGCCGGCGGAAATTTTCCTGATAATGACATGGCCAAGGATAAGTATACATAAATCTGTACGGGCGATTCTCCGCGACGGTGGGTACTCCTCCGGGCGTTTAAGGCTCGAATATGGGAGATGCGCAAGTATTCGCCAATCATTTATACTTACTTATGTAAACATTTCCGTCTAAGTCGGAGCACTAGGAGGTATTTCATGAAACACATACGTAAGTTTGTTTTATTCGCCGTCACCGTGCTGTTTCTCGGGGCGTCGATGATTCCGGCGTCCGCTGCCGCGCCTTATTCCGCCAATGCCAATGGCTGGCGTACTTACACATCTTACTATTATCCCTCAGCATATTACGGTTATAAGCCGGCGCAGAAGCCCGCAACCACCAAGCCCGGCACCGGCAGCCAGCATACGACCACACCTGCAAAACCGCCCGCCTCGACCGGTAACGCGACAAATGCGCCGGCTGTGGTTTCTGCGGCGGAACAACAAATGGTTAATCTCGTCAACCAGGAACGGAAGAATAAGGGGCTGCCCGCCCTGACCGTGGATTCCCGCCTGGTGAAAGTTGCCCGGCTGAAAAGCCAGGATATGATTGATAAAAATTACTTTGGCCATCAATCACCGACCTACGGGTCGCCCTTTGATATGCTGAAAGCCCAGGGAATTACCTATCAATATGCCGCGGAAAACATCGCCGGAGCCCAAACGGTCCAGCAGGCGCATACTAATTTGATGAATTCCGCGGGGCACCGGGCCAACATTCTTAATGCCAACTATAAGAAAATCGGCATCGGTGTCGTGCAGGGCGGACCCTACGGGCTGATGATCAGCCAGGAATTTACCGGTTAAAAACCATACAAAA
>DHRA01000042.1:0-29157 GCA_002411145.1 Firmicutes bacterium UBA5324
ACCTGCGTGACAATCACCCTGGGTACGCCCAAACGCAGAAGGGCGGTGCAGAGCGCGTCAATGCCGGTGGTAGCGACCAGAATGAGCGCCGCAGTCACGGTCAAAGCCAGGCGCAGGGTGATGGAGAGGAAAGAAACCCACCCACCGGTAAGCACCAGGGAATGTATCCGCACAAGCGGCGTCTGATCAAAGAGGGGATTAAAAATACCCACGAAAAGGACAAAGGGAGAGACTAATAACAAGCGTTTCAACAGATGAGACCACGGCAAATTACCGAGCAGGATCAAGACAAACGGAAAAAACACGAGGGGTATAAGCCCGGTAATTTCGTATTTGCCATAAGAAGTGACAACGATGATGAACAGCAGCGTCGTGATTAGTTTTATGCGGGGGTCCAACTGATGGATCATTGTTTTCTGCGCGGCCAGATCATCCAGGTGGCGCAGATCGAGCCAGTTAGACTCAATTTTCAGCATACTTAAAAGCGTCCTCTCTTATGACCAATTTTCTCCTATACACACTAACTTTGCTGGGTGGTCAGGGACTGCAGACCTTTCCCCACGCCATATGCCAGTAGCAGGGTGAAAATTGAACCAATGATTCCGGCCACGGATGTACCTGAATCAACGGCGGGCCAGGCCGAAGTTTCAGCTTCGTTTGCTTCGGCAGCGGCGGGCTGCTCGGATTTCTTGAAGTTATAATCCGGTAAGAAAGCGATCTTTTCCTGCCATTGGGCAATGACGCCATGAATGCCGTCATCGGTTGCCGCCAATTCTTCTTCCCCGGTGGTTTTGGCGATTGACCATTCCAGGCCGTCGGGATTGGCCGAGGCAAACCAGGACAAGCCACCGGCCGTAATGAGCGCAACAGCTAATAATCCTGCCAGGACCCGTTTCACAGGAATGGCGCCGAGCGGTTGCCGCGCTGCCGCCGTTTTGAGGATGGCGGGGGCTTCTTTCCAGACAAACCAGACGACGGCCGCGGTAATGAGACCTTCAACTACGCCGATGGCCAGATGAATAGGCTGCATTAAAAGGAGGAAGGTGGAAAAGGGCAATTCCGAAATGCCGGAGGCCAGTGTTTCCAGGACCACCCCCAAGGCGCCCAACTGGAGGCTGATAATCGCCGCCAGGCTAAGGCTGCCGAAGAGACGGGCCTGGGAAGGCTGTTCGCCGGCCAATCGCTTGTAAATCAGAGGGTAACCGATAAAACAGGCAAAAAAGCCCATGTTGAAGATATTGCACCCCAAAGCCAGCAGTCCGCCGTCCGCGAAGAATAGCGCCTGCACAATCAGTATGGAGGCCATTGTTAAAAAAGCGGCATAGGGTCCGAGCAGGACCGACAATATTAAGGCGCCGCCGAGATGCCCGCTGGACCCGGTTCCCGGGATTGTAAAATTGATCATTTGCGCTGCGAAAATGAAAGCGCCCAACACGCCCATTAAGGGGATTTTACTTTCATCCAGCTCTGTTCTTACTTTCTTTGCGGAATAAGAGATGATCCCTGCGGTGGTTACCCACATTACGCCGCTAACGGCGGGGGAAATTAAGGCATCTGCCATGTGCATACTAGTCACACTCCTTGGTTGATTTGGAATTGAAGGTTGCGCTAAGAACATATTTTGCCCCGTTTTTTTGTTTTTAAGAAGGGCCGCTGTAACCGGCCTTTTACTTGATAACACGCAGTGTACCAAATAAAAAAGCCACGAAGATACCCCTGCCGTAATGCAAGGAACGTGACCTTCGTAGCCACATTTGAAGAACAACATTAATCCTCTGTGCAATATCTTCTGATATCGCTTTCCGCATACTATTATTCGCGATAATCTCATAAACTCCTTCACCGATCATGAATTTGTGCAGAAAAATTTTCCTAACCATAGATAAAACATTCTTTTATGCTTCAGAGTTGTCTATTTAAAGAAAAATATTGACAAGTCCATCAGGCCAATGGTATATTTGTGTCCATAAAAACATAGCTTTGGAAAAACAAACCATGAAGGGATGTTCGGTTAAGAAAAACCGGCTTCTTTTGTGGTTTTTTTTTACTAAAACAAGAGGCGGGGATTAAGGTATGAAAAAGGTTATGACAACATTATTGGCAGGTTTGATCCTGGGGATGGCGCCGGCGGCCTATGCCGCACCGGTCAAGGTGACAGGAGAGGCAACGCTGAAGTACGAAAGGGATACCGCCACCGGCGAGCCGGATCAGTCCGGGATGATCTATAGCCTGAAGCTCATGGGCGAAGCGGACTTTGGTTCAGGGTGGTCACTGTATGCCCGGGTGGGGACCCAAGGTTTGTCACATCCCGGATTAGGAGACTTTAACACCGATTTTTACGGGGAAGATGAGGAGTCCATGGCGGCGCTGGATCAGTTTGGGTTAATATTTCAGGACAAAGCTTTGACGTACAAACTGGGCCGGCAGGATGTAACGGTGGGAACGGCAGCCCTGCTGTATTGCCGGGATGATGCAAAAATCGGCCAAAAGGCCTTTGTGGACGGACTTTCCGTGACCGGGACCGTGGGCCGTACGGAAGTATCGGCGGTGTTGGCCCGGGAGGATAATACGGTTGGTCAAGCCGAAAACAAGCTATATGCCGTCCGCGCCGGGTTTAATCCGGAGGAAAATATAAACTGGGGGCTTACGCTGGGGCATTATAGCAGTGACGACAGCACCAACCATTGGGCCGTCGACGGGACATATAAATTTGCCAAACACAGTGTGACGGGGCAGTATGCGCAGTCCAACAGCGACACCGATGACAAAGCTTATGTCCTAAACTGGAATTACGACGCCAATGATAAAACGGCCTTCTTCATGAGCAACTTCCGGGTGGAAGCAAATGGCGACATGGGCGGGCAAAGCGATTTCGATAACGGCAATCGCGGCTGGTACTACGGGATAACGCATAATTTGCGGGAGGACACCAACCTGGAGATCGTGTACAAGGATCAGCGGGAAATCAGCTCCGGTACAAAGAACACGAAGTTGGAAGCGACTCTCAGCTATAGTTTCTAAAAATGGACACCAAGTTTGGGTGAACATTTTATTGAATTTCTTGACACATAGGAAAATTTATGACATATTAGTTTGGAAAAGCAGACTGCAATGAATGCAGTGCGATTTGGAACCGAAATACAGGACAATATGAATAGCGTTTTATGAGCCATGAAGGTTGATTCGCCAGGAGGCGTATTATTTTCATGGCTTTTTATTTTGAAATTAACCGGAGGTAGTAAATGGAGATAATTGTGAGTAGTATTGAATTGTTTAAAAAGGGCGGGCTTGTGATGTACCCCCTGCTAATGGCTTCATTTATGGTGATTACAATCGCCTTTGAGCGGTATATGTTTTTCCGTAAGTCCGCCACGGATACCGAAAAACTGCTGCCGGAACTGACACCCCGGCTGGACAAGGGGGATTGGGCAGCAGCGCGGCGGGTATGCGAAGCCGGCCATGGGGCCGTGGCCATGGTGCTGGCCCGTGGGTTGGCGAACATGGATCTGGCTGTTTCTGATCTGGAAAGCGCCCTGAACAGCGCCGCAGCTTTGGCTGCCGCCAAACTGCGGGAACGCCTGGGTTATCTTGATACCATTGTGACATTAGCGCCGCTGCTTGGTCTGCTAGGTACGGTTGTAGGCATGATTTCTTCCTTTAGCATTATGACCATCAAGTCAGGCCAGCCGCATGCCATCACGGGCGGGGTAGGTGAGGCGCTGGTTGCAACTGCTACCGGGCTCTGTGTCGCCGTGACCGCGCTTATTGTCCATAGCTACTATAGTTACTGGCTGGACAGCATTATCACCGGCATGGAGCAGTGTTGCGCTGTGCTTACCGAAGCCAAGAGACGGAGTGACAGGCATGAAACTGCGTAATCTGCGCCTGGAGCGCCAGCCAAAGCTGATGATTATTCCCATGATCGATATCATCTTTTTCCTGTTGGTGTATTTTATGATGAGTACGTTATATATGGTTGAGCAGCGTACTTTGCCGGTAAATTTGCCGCAGGCGGCCGCAGCTCAGTCGGATTTGCAGAAAAATGTGGCGATAACGGTGGCCCGTGACGGGGTGCTGTATATTGAGCAGGAAAATATTCCCCCGGAGCTGTTCAAAGCCCGCATCAAAGCGCAGCTGTCCCGTCAGGCTGATACGGCCTTTGTGCTCAGAGCGGACAGACAGGCGGAGTATGGCCGGGTTGTGGCAGTGCTTGACGAGCTTAAAGCTTTGGGTGTTAGAAAGGTTGCCGTAGCAACCGAACAGACGCAGAGGTGATAAAATGCCGGATAAATTATCCTGGCGCTGGGCGATTACCGCTGCCTGTCTGGTCCATTGTCTGCTATTTGCGGGAATGGGCTGGCTGAGCGGCAAAATATTTGCTGCGTCCCAGGTAACGGAATATATGGAGATGGAATTAGTCAGTGATCAAGCAGCATCCGGACAAAGGTCCGGCCTGGCGGCGGGAGACGCTGCGGCGGCTCCCGCGGGGTATCCGCCTGCGGCGCATCAGCCGCCGGCGGCCCGGATGCCCGCATCGGCAGAGCGTTCTGTTTCCGGCGATATGATCGCCGACAGCTTTGGGCCGGATCAAAGTATTGCTGTCACAGCAAGCGGCAATTATGCTGCGGGAAGCTCCGGCGGCTCCGAAGGAGGCTACGGAGGGTCAGGCAGTCCGGGTGGCGCGGGCGGTTCAGATGGTTACGGCGACGGTGCTGGCTCTGCTCCGCCGGGGCCGAAAATAATTACGGCCCCCCGCATTTTGAGCAAAGTGGAGCC
Source organism: Firmicutes bacterium UBA5324 (assembly GCA_002411145.1). GTDB lineage: Bacteria > Bacillota > Negativicutes > UBA11029 > UBA11029 > UBA11029. Next base: position 4,777 of record DHRA01000042.1, read on the forward strand.
TGTTTATCCGGAGGAAGCAAGACGGGACGGGATCAGGGGATCGGTCGGCGTAAAGATTGAGGTGCTGGAAAATGGCCGACCGGGCGAAATTGAGGTTCAGCGTTCTTCAGGGTATGATTCTTTGGACGAGGCTGCGCTGCGGGCGGTCCGCAAGTGGCGGTTTGTACCTGCCCAGGAAGCGGACAGCGGGCGGGCTATGCGCTGTTTCACCACATTGACGGTGGTATTCAGGCTGAATTAAGTGTGAGATATATTGAAAATTCAACAATATGATGAAGCGGAGGACGAAAAAAATGCTGAAATTAAACAAATTACTGCCCGAAGAGATTTACCGAGTGGCGCAGGTTGAGGGCAGCCTGAACACCCTGTATAACGCCTTGGCTCAGATTCATGGGGAAGTAGCTGAAGCATGTCCCGCAGCGGCGTACTATTTAGTGGAAGCGATGGGCAATATCGATAGTGCGATTATGGCTTCCGTAAAAATGTTTGATAAAAACCATAAGGACTAAATTTGCAAAGGAAGAGGGCGGCTTGTTTGGTAAATAGTTGTGGCAGGGAAAACAGCTTAACTTATTTTGTCAGCGAAATGAAGGGGGAGTGTGCCGTAAGGGCTGATGAATGAAAAACTTATATAAAAGTATTGTAATATTCTCGCTGCTGGTAATCATGGTTGCCGGTGGGGGATGCGGCAGAAAAAGTATGGCAGGCATGCAGGGGATATTCACGAAAAACGGTTTGGTGATGATTAATGTCTCCCATCAGCCCCAGGAAGTGGCAATGAAGGTTAACGGCCAAAGTAAAATACCAAACTGGCATTTTGACGGCGGCAGTGTATTCGTGCGGGAATTCTGGCAGCCCGGGGCAAGCTATGAGGTTCAGGTGGATGGACGGAATTGGGCCGGCACGGCGCCGATGAAGCCCACGCCTTTGCCGGTAAGCGCCCAGGAACTGGGCATGTTGGAAGACACTCCGGCCGTTAAAGACTGGTCGCCGGTGGTCTATGAGGATGTTGCTGTTTCGGCTGATGGCAGGTATATCGGGGTGGCGTCCTTTGATCATAATGTATACGTGTTTGACAACACCGGTAAAAAATTGTGGGAGTACCGGATACCTGACGGCGTAGGTGTGGCGGCGGCATTTGCCGCCGACGGCTCGAAATTGTTCGTCGGCGAATCCAGCCCTGATGCTAATATTTATGCTTTTGACACTTTAACCGGTAAAATACGGTGGCAGTACGGTATGGCGGCCGATATTGGCCGGAGCACTGCGCAAAAATGGAACAGCCGGCCCAAAATAACTAATATCGTGGTTATGGGCGACAAGGTCATAACGAGCGCCGAATATACCCAGCGGGTTACGGAGCGGGACGGGGGAAGAGCCAAGGTGACTTATGTCACCAGCTGCGTGATCAGGGCCTTTGACGGTAACGACGGTAACCCCAAGTGGCGGTACCCGGAAACCGGTGTCATGGATACCGGGATATCGCGGATTACCTGTTCCGCGGACGGCGGCAAGATAGCATTTGCCAATCATTCCTGGAGCAGGGGACAGTTCTATGTTGACGGCAGTATACGTCTGCTGGCAGGGAGTACCGGCAAACTCATCGGTCTCTGCCAGCTAACGCCTAAGGGCGGTAAGTTTAGCTATGTGGGCATCTTTGACGGGATAAACATTTCCCCGAACGGTCAATATCTCACCATAGTTACCAGTGACGATCGCGGTATGTTATTTGACGTCAGCAGTATAAAGGCTGACACGGCTGATGGGGAGCCAAACCGGGATTTTCGACTCTTATGGCTGCGGCAAATCAGCAATATCCAGCAAGTTGGCGGTGTGCCGGTGTATGCCTACGGCAATACGGCCCGCACCACGGATGAAGGTAAGGTGTATTTCATGACGGGGACGACATTCCTGGCGGACAAAACGGCCACATCGGGCGCGCCGCCTTTCAGCCACCCCGATGCCACCTCCTTTTTTGCCTACAGCAATCGTGGCGAGCTTCTATGGAAATGGCAGTCGGAAGGCGGACTCGGCAAGCTCCGCTTTTCCCGGGACAGCCGGTATGTAGTTATTCCCATCCAACATAATTATGTGACCAGACAAAAGGATAAGTCAGGTGTATACTGCCTGGATTTAGCGCGGACCGACGGCGATCCGCTGGTCTGGTTTTATCCCCTGGAAGGGGTGGCGGTGGCGGCGGGCATCGCCGGTGACGGCACCACCGTTGTCGGGCTGGAAGTGCCAATCCGTCAGGTGGATGACAGACCGGACGGGATGCATCGCCTGCATATTTTACAGTAGGCCAAGGAACGGAGAACGGCGATGACAAGATATAAACGAATACTGTTAATTGTGTTGGTGATAGTTGCGGCCGGCGGGTATGTTTTTTTTCGTGGCAGTCAGGAGATTGCCGCACAGGTTGAATTTACCGGACAGGGGGCCGATATTTTGCTGAATCTTCCGCAGGAAGTGGCCACGGTGACGGTGACAAATGAAGCTGGCCGGTTGTTGTCGGTAATAACTGTCGGGCCGGGCGCAAGGCAGAAGATACCGGTATTCATCAAGTGGGAGCCTGACAAGCAGTATGCGTTTGAATTAGCCTTGCGTGATGGCCGCGGTGTGCGGCTGACAGGGCGAACTCCCGCCGACGAATTGGAAAAAGTATCTTTTGTCCTGCAGGCTCCCTATGGGCTGAGCAGGACAGACAGCACCGGAGTGGTGCCTGCAGGCAGTGCGTTTACAGCAAATATCTTGCTGACCAGCCATACTGACCAGCCGGTGAATGTGCTGCTGGACTTGGTCATTCCCCCGGGTGTGGAAGTGCTGAGTGTGCCTCAGGGTATGCAGGCGGAGCAGCGCGGCGGTGTCCAGCATATTGTTGGCCGGCGGCGCTTGGCGGCCATAAATGAACACTGGAATGAACAGATTGTGCTAAAAGCCGCCCAGGAGGGCCTGGAACCGGTGATACAGGCTGTGGCAAATATCGATAACGGGCGGGAACAATGGCAAATGACCGGGCATGCGGCTGTGAAAGTGGCGACGGTTGCTGATATTGCCAGGAATATTCGTGTCCAGGCAGTGGAAGTGCCGGTGGATGTCACCGGGCGGTCTGATCCCAAAGCGCGTTCAGGCAGTCTGGTGTATGCACCGGCCAGCAGGCTGTCGAGCCTGGCGGGCGGGAAAGGCGAACACGCACGGCTGGATGATGAGCCCTTTACTTATGCCGGTATTCAATTATCTAATGACGGCGACGACCATGTGCTGGCGCTGGTTACCGTAAAGATCATTGATCCGGCCAGTGGCGCCCTGGCTCCGGTGTTTGTCTCCCCTGCCCATAAAAATGCCGGCCTGGGCTATAGTTATGGTGTCGTAGACCTGGCGCCGCATGCTTTCAGTCAGGTGATACTGCCGGTGTACCTGAATGAAAACAGCGCCTTTGGCGGCAGGTATAAGCTGCAGGCGGAGGCATCGGTTTTTGGCGCGGATCAAGTGATCAGCGGCGCGGACAAGGAAATTCAGCTCATTACCCGCAATGACCGTCCGGTGATCATTACGTTATTCATGGCCATGACCGCCCTGCTGGGCATCGGCTGGCTGATATGGCGGCAGGAGGCGGCGTTAGCGCGTTTTACCAGCAAAGAACTGGTGATTATTTCCTTGTTTGGTACGGTTACCTTTGTCGCCGTAAACCTGCCGGAAACCGTGCTCTGGGATATGGCCCGCGCGGTTTTAGGTCCCTTTAGTTTTTTGGTGACCGGTTTTTTCAATCAGACGGTGTTGTACGCTTTGCTGGTCGCCCTGGTTGTGGTATTGCCTCACCCCGGGGCGGTAACCCTGATGATTATCGTCAGGTTTATTCTGAATGGGTTTATTCTTGGCCACTTTACGCCCGTGCAGATATTGACCTGTGCGGTTTTAGCCCTGTGTCTGGAAGTCGCGCTGTATGCGGCCGGCGTTACCAGGAAAAGGGAAGCAGGCCCGGATACCGTCGGCAAGGTGGCCTTGCTGGCCGTAGCCTGTGGCCTGGTTGATGTCGTGACAACCTACATGAATTTCATGGCCTATATGACGTTATACCGGTTATTCTACGCGCATTGGTATATCAACGCTGTTCTTGCCGCCGGCTTTCTCTATACAGCTGGCGGAGCGGCCATCGGCTGCCGGCTGGGCAGCACCTTACGGCGGACGGCCCTGGATTGAAGGAGCAAAATATGATTGAAATGAAAAAATTTAGTTTCTGGTATCCCGGGCGGGAAGCGCCTAGTTTAGACCATGTAAGCCTAACCATTGGCACAGGCGAATTTGTTCTCCTTACCGGTCCGACCGGCTGCGGTAAAAGCACGCTGCTCAAATGTTTGAATGGCATTATTCCCCATTTGTCAGGCGGAAAGTCCCAGGGAGAAGTAACCCTTGGCGGAAGGGCCACCCGGAAGATGACCATGGCGGAACTGTCGTCCCAGGTGGGATTAGTGCAGCAAAGTCCCGATGATCAAATTTTCGCCACCAGCATTCAGGATGAAGTGGCTTTTGGTCCGGAAAATCTGTGCTTGCCGCGGGAGGAAATTGAGAACCGCCTGGCATGGGCGCTCCAGGCGGTGGATCTGGGCAGTTGCCGGCCCGGGAGCACGGCGGCTTTGTCAGGCGGGCAGAAACAGCGGCTGGCTATTGCGGCTATGCTGGCTTTGCAGCCTCGGGTGCTGGCGCTGGATGAACCAATCAGCCAGCTAGACCCGCAAGGCGCCGGCGAAGTTATGGCTGTAATCCGCAAACTCAACCGGGAGTATGGCGTTACAGTAGTGATGGTGGAACATCGTATTCATGAGGCGGCGCAATACGCTGACCGCATCGTTGTCATGAATGGGGGCAAGCTGGTTTTTGACGCCCCGGTGCGTGAGGCGATGACCCAGGCTGAATTGTTTGTCAATATGGGATTAAGGCTGCCCGAGACGGTGGAAATCTGCCGCCGTCTGAAGAGAGGCCAGGTGGCCATGACGGTCCGGGAAACGGTGGACATACTGAAACCCGGCGGTTTTAAAAAACGCGCACCGTCGCCTGTTGGCAGCATGCCGGCGACGGTCGGGGCTCCGGTACTGGAAATTGAGGATTTATTTTACAAGTATAGTAAAAAGGACAGACCGGTGTTAAACGGCATTAATGTCACTATCCGGCGCGGGGAAAGGGTGGCCGTGATGGGGCGCAACGGCGCGGGAAAATCAACGCTGTTGGCGCATATGGCCGGTTTGCTGGTTCCCCGGCAGGGAACAGTCAAAGTGGCCGGTGCAATCATAACCCATAAACAAAAGCTGCCGTTGGGTACAGTGGGGCTGGTGATGCAGAATCCTGATCTCATGCTTTTTCAAAGCAGTGTCCGCCGGGAGGTGGAATTTGGTTTGCGTAACCTGAAAACAACGCCGTCTGTAATGAACGAACGCTACAGTCAGGCGGTGCAAGGACTGGCACTGACAGGACTGCAGGATGACCCGCCGCTCTCCCTAAGCCGGGGACAGCGGCTGAGGACCGCTATTGCCGCCATTGTGGCCATGCGTCCGGAGATGATGTTTTTAGATGAACCGACCACCGGACAGGATAAACGGAATATCGAGAATATGATGTCGGCGCTCGTGGATCAAGTGGAAACGCTGGTGTTTTGCACGCATGATATTGAGACTGCCCTGGCTTATGCCACCAGGGTCATTGTCTTGGATGAGGGATGCATTGCGGCTGATAATGTTCCCCGCAAAGTGTTTGCCGATGCCTCCTTGCTGGATCGCAGCGGGTTGAAACCTACCCAGTCCTGGTTAGTCGGCCGGGAACTGGGGCTGCATGATGTGTTTTCGCCGCGGGAACTGGAGGGAAAGTGGATATGCTGAACTGGCAGGAGCTTACACAGTCTGAGACGGCCGGTACCGGCATACACCGGCTTGACCCCCGGGTAAAGATCACCATGCTGATAATCACCGGCGGTTTGATCGTGTTCCTGGATAATCCGGTGCTCCTGGCGATTCTCCTGGCGGTAGGGGCAGCGGGTATGCTGATCGCCCGGCTTACCCTTATCAAGCTGAAAGTAGTGTGCGTTGTTGTACTGCTGGGCTTATGGGGAACCGTATTCAGCCAGGCGCTGTTTTACGAACAAGTGCCGCGCACGGTAATGGGCACGCTGATTTCACCCGGAACGCCGGTATTGGGCCCGTTAACCAAGGGCGTGTATATTTACCGGGAGGGCATGCTCCACGGTCTCCGTCAGGGGTTGAGGATGGCGACCATGACAACCCTGGGACTGCTGGTATGCTGGACAACGGACAGCCGTTTGTTGCTCCTGGGGCTGGTGCGGATGAGACTGCCTTACAGCCTGGCCTTTATGACCGTAACCGCGGTACGGTTTATTCCTGTCCTCCTGCGGGAGACCATGCAGGTCGTTACGTCAGCGAAGATGCGGGGCGGCAGCCGGCTTAGCATGCAACTGTTATCACCGATCCTGGCCAACTGTCTGCGGCGGGCGGGCACGCTGGCGGTGGCCGTGGAAAGCAGAGCGTTTCGTGCTCAAGACCGTCGTACATACCTGGAAGAACTTGATCTTAGCCTAAGGGAAAAACTGTTTCTTACCGGTTATCTCCTGGCTGCCGCTGCGGTCGTCACTTGCAAAACCAGTTATTTTTGCTATCAGTACGGCTTGTATTATGTCTCGGCTTTACGGCCGGTATATGAATTTACCAGGGTATATTTATAAGGAGGAAATCACAGTGAAAATAGGGGCCATAATGTGGACGAGTTATATGCCCGCTTTGGCGCAAGCGGCGGGAGATATATCCGGACTTGAACTGAAAATGTGCAGTGTGCGTGATTTGGAAGATCCGGCTTTCCGGGAAGGATTTATGGCCTATTTGCGCACCGAGGCCGATGCTCTTTTGCTATTTCCCTCCACCAACGGCATTTGGGAGGAAATTGCCGGGGAAATCGGCGCCCTCACGCAGCGAAAACCCACGGTTGCCTTTGGCTATGATCCGGGCCTGACTGCGTACAACACCGTGGGGACGAACATAGCTTTAACAGTACAGCGCTATCTGACGCTGGGCGGACGGGAAAACGCGAAGAATGCCCTGCTGTATATGCTGAAAGAGGTTTTAGGAGCCGATACCGCCGTGCAGCCGCCGGAAGAAATTGCCTGGCAGGGTATTTTTTACCCGGGAAATGAGTGTTTATATGAACACACAGCGGATTTCCTGTGTGACTGTTCCACCTGCCGTCCGGGGAGGCCGACGGTGGGGATATTATTTTACCGGCAGTTATGGATCAATCATAATACGGAAGTCATTACAGCCCTGGTGCGCGAACTGGCTGAATTGGGCTGTAACGCACTGCCGGTCTTCAGCACTGGCCGGCGGGATGTGGAGACAGGTTCAGAAGACAACGCGTATGTAATTAACAACTATTTTATGGTGGACAATAAGCCGGTCATTGACTGCCTGATTAATCTCCAGTCCTTTCTTCTGGTCAGACAGGAGGAAACGGAACATACAGCTAAACCGGCCGGCTATGATTTGCTCAGAAATTTGAATGTGCCGGTGATCAAAGGATTGTTGACCTACAGCAAGTCCGAAGCCGAATGGCGGGCCGACGCCTACGGCATTTCCGGGCCGACCGTGGTGATGTCGGTAGCTATGCCGGAGTGCAACGGAGTCATTGAACCGATTGTCATTGGCTCATTGAGCCGGGTACAGGAACAGAGCATTGGCGGCGCGCTGGAATGTTACCTGCCCATCGATGCGCGGGTGAACTACCTCTGCCGCCGGGTGAAAAAGTGGCTTGCACTCAAAAACAAACGGCCGTCAGAACGGAAAGTAGCTTTTATTCTCCATAACAGCCCCTGCCACGGGGTGGAACTGGCGGTAGGCGGCGCTGCCAACCTGGACTCACTGGAAAGCATGGCCCGCATTATGGCGGATATGGCAAAAGCCGGCTATCATGTTGAAAACCTGCCGGCATCAGGCAAGGAGATCATCGACCGGATCATGGGAAGCAAAGCCATATCAGACTTCCGCTGGACGCCTATCGAAGAAATTGTGGCTAAAGGCGGCGTCATCAAATCTTTGACAGGAAACGAGTACCGCCAATGGTTTGACCGCTTTCCGGTCAAAGCCCGGTCAGCCATGATTGAAACCTGGGGTCATCCGCCGGGTGAGGAAAAAGATGGTGTACCCGCCGCCATGGTTTATGAAGGGAAAATATTAATCACCGGGGTGGAGTACGGCAATGTGGTCATCTGCTGCCAGCCCAAGCGGGGCTGCGCGGGGCCGCGCTGCGACGGCCAGGTGTGCAAGTTGCTGCATGACCCGGAATGTCCGCCGACTCACCAGTATGTTGCCACCTATCGCTATTTGGAAGACATGTGGGGCGCCGATGTGCTTGTGCATGTGGGGACCCATGGCAACCTGGAATTTTTGCCCGGCAAATCGGTGGGCCTTTCGGAAAGTTGTTTTCCTGAACTTACCCTGGGCACGGTCCCGCACCTGTACATATACAATACCGACAACCCGCCGGAAGGCACCATTGCCAAACGCCGCAGCTACGCCACGCTGGTCGGGCATATGCAAACCGTCATGGTGGAAGCTGCAACACACGGACACCTGGAAGAACTGGAAAACTGTCTGGGGCAATATCTCCAGGCAAAGCAGACCGACCCGGCCCGCGCTCATGAATTGGAGCATTTGATCATGGACAAAGCGGCAGAGAGCAATTTGCTGGACGATATCGGCCCTCACCAGGCAGATTTTGACCTGCTTGTGGAAAAACTGCATGGCCTGATCACCGGGCTGAAAAATCGTATGCATCAGGACGGTCTGCATATTTTCGGCGATATTCCCGCAGGCGGGCGCAGGGTTAGCTTTATCCGGGCCGTACTCAAGCATGATGCCGGGGCCAATGGTACGTTCGGCCGCCTGGTGACTGAACTGATGGGTCTGGACTATGATCAGTTAAAGGATAGCCCGCATACGTGGCACGCAGGCTTTGGCAAGAATTACGGCGCGCTGCTGGATGATGTGAACCGGTATACTAAAGAGCTTGTGGCGGGATTCGCGGACGGAGCTTCGGATATATCCCTGCTAACATCAGCCCGGAAGACCTTAGGCCCACATTTGGCCAACCTGGCAAAAGTCAAACAATTGGAATACTGGCGGGACAAGGTGAAAAATATTGCTGCTAATCTCAGCGCATCAAAGGAAATTGACAGTCTGCTCCACGGATTTGACGGCGGCTATCTGCCCGCCGGCCCATCCGGGCTGATTACCCGGGGACGGGCGGATATTTTGCCTACAGGCCGGAACTTCTACAGTGCAGATCCTGCGCGCATTCCGACCAAAGCCGCCTGGCAGGTAGGAAAAAAGCTAGCCGACGCCTTGGTGGCCAGACATGAACAGGATACGGGCAAAGTGCCGGAAAACTGCGGCATGGTGCTGTTTGCCACCGATTGCATGTGGACAGACGGCGAGCAGGTGGCGCAAATAATGGCCCTCCTGGGCGTAGAACCAAAATGGCTGGCAGGCGGGAGAGTAAAAGGTTTCCGTATTATTCCCCCGGACGAACTGGGGCGACCCAGGATTGATGTGACCTTACGCATTGGCGGTGTGACCAGGGATTGTTTCCCCGGTATTATCGAATATCTGGATGAAGTCGTGCGGGCCGTGGCCGCACTGGAGGAGCCCGTTGAGCAAAATTACGTGCGCAAGCACGCGCTGGAACAGATGCTCCAGTTGCCGGCACAAACTCCGGAGGCGTGGGAACAGGCCACCGCCCGCATTTTCGGCAGCCGGCCCAACACTTACGGGGCGGGGGTAAGCCTGGCGGTTCATGCTTCGGCCTGGAAAACGGAGAAGGACCTATCGGATATCTTTATTGCCTGGAGCGGTTATGCCTACGGCAAGAACCGCGGCGGCCAGGATGCGACCGAACAGTTTAAGCGCCAGCTCACCACTGTCGATTTAACCTACAACAAAGCGGCGACCGATGAGTATGACCTTTTTGGCTGTTGCTGCCATTTCTCCTACTACGGCGGTCTCACTGCCGCCGCCCGCACGCAAAGCGGCGGCGAGATCAAGACCTATTACGGCGATACCCGCGATCCGGAACGGCCGGCGGTAACCAGTTTATCTGAGGAAATCAACAATGTGGTCCGGGTAAAAATTCTCAATCCGGACTGGATTGACGGCATGAAGAGCCACGGTTATAAAGGTGCCGGCGATATGGCCAAACGCATTACCCATGTATACGGCTGGGAAGCCACCACCGGTGAGGTTGCCGACTGGGTGTTCGACGATCTGGCAAAGACCTACGTTTTGCATGAAGAAATGCGCGCCTGGTTCGCAGAGAACAATCCCTGGGCGATGGAGGAGATTAACCGCCGCTTGCTGGAAGCGGCGGAGCGCGGCTTGTGGCAAGCCGATCCTGAGGTGTTGGAAGGTTTGCAAGATACCTATTTGGAGATTGAAGGCTGGCTGGAAGAACGGATGGGCGACGTCGAAGGTGAATATCAGGGCGGCAGTATTGATATTATGACCGCTGAAGATGTACCGGCCTGGAAGGCTAAGTTGTATAAATAGAAAATAATTGAATGTGGGGGAAAAAGATGAACAAGAAAAAACGCCGTGAGTTCCTGGAAAAATCGATTGCCCTGACTTTAGTGCTGGGGACCGGTACTATGCTGACTGTGGCGCAGGCTGAAGAGGAGATAATGTCGTATAATTTGGATACCGTAGTGGTTACGGCGACACGGACTGAAGAGTCGATCAAGGACGTACCGGCCAGCGTTACGGTTATTACGGCGGAGGATATGGCCAAAATGAACGTGCAGACGGTGGATCAGGCCCTGAGGGTGGCGGCAGGCGTATTTGTCAATCGGGGTAAAGGCTTGACCGCCACTACCGCGGCGGTTAGTTTACGCGGTTTTAGCGGTCAGGGCCAGACCCTGGTCCTGCTTGACGGCCAGCCGCTTAACCACGCGTATGCCGGTTCGGTCAACTGGTCCTCTATTCCCATGCAAAGCATTGAACGCATCGAGGTGGTTAAAGGGTCAAACTCAGCTCTTTATGGATCTCAGGCCATGGGTGGCGTTATCAATATTATTACGAAAAATCCTCAGGCACAGGAAATACGGTTAGCGGCAAAATATGAATCATATAACACCTGGACCGAGCAGTTGGACGTGAGTGACAAGATAAACGACAAGTTCAGCTATCGCCTGGGTTATGAACGGAAAACGTCCGACGGCTATGTCACCGACCTGGTAACAAAGACTACGTCTCCTGCGGGTTATAGCGGCTGGATTCCCACCACCAATTCCAAAGGCACACAAAATCTCTATATTGTGGGGGATAAGGGCAAGAACTCCTGGGATCAGGATATGCTGGACGGCAAACTTATCTATAAAATTGATGATAACCGGAGCATAACCTTCGGTTATCAACATGACAAATATGAATATAGCTACAGGCAGGGTCATAATTATCTGGTCAATAGCAGCGGCGATACCTATGGGGGCTATGCGAGCAATACTTTCCTGGGTTTGCCGGGAGGCAGGGAAACCAATGTCTATACTCTGGGCTATAAAGACAAAGGGTCCGGGGTGACGGTAAATGCGGGTCTGACGGATGTTGTGAGCAACTGGTATATCAGCAGTATCGCCGGCACGGCTACCTCCGCAGGCGGCACGGGGGTAATGTCCGAGACACCTAACCGTCGCTGGAATCTTGATGTGCAGAAAGAAATTAATTTAAGTGAAAAAGACAAATTAGTTGCGGGAGCTAATTACCGGAATGACTGGATACACAACCGGGAAATCAACTTGCCCGACTGGACGGATATCGGCAGAAAAGGTTCGGTTAACAACGAAGTTGAAGGAAGAGCGGAAATGGCAGGTGTTTTTGTCCAGAATGAACATCACTTCAACGACAAGTGGAGTATGACGCTCGGCAGCCGCTATGATTCGTGGACGAATCAGGATGAAACGCACACCGGCAATGACCGGGATGCTTCCGCCTTTAGCCCGAAAATAGGCATAACATATAAACAAAACGCATCGTCGCAAATATATCTGTCGGCAGGCAAGGCTTTCAACGCTCCGGATATGTACAAAATGTACCGTACATGGGTTTCCAGCGCCGGGACAACTTATCTCAGTAATCCTGACTTAAAGGCGGAGAAAGTTGAGTCAATAGAAATGGGCTGGAAAAAGGAGCTCAGTGACAAAACCAATTTAAACGTTAGTTATTTCCACAACAAAACGAAAAACATGGTATTTTTACAAGATATTACATCTACCAGCAAACAGTACCGAAATGCCGAAGAGGGCCGCACGGACGGGGTAGAACTGGAACTTAGCCACCGCTTAAGTTCCTCATGGACAGGATTTTTAAATTACACCTACCAGCATGCGGTAATCAGTGAATATGCGGCAAAACCGCAAATCGAAGGCAAGCAGGTTTCCGGGGTTCCCAAAGAAATGTTCAATATCGGTTTTGATTATCAGAAAGACAAGCTGCGCGGCAGTTTGTTCGGCAGCTATGTTAGCAAGCGGTACAGCAGCGATGACGAAAGTGATGTGGTAAATGGCGTGCCAACGTCCTACGATCTGTACTTCATTGTAAACGCCAACGTGGAATATCAGTGGGATAAAAGTGGCAGTGTGATTTTTGGCGTAAACAATCTGTTTGATCGTGAATATTTTGGCTATTATGTTGCGCCGGGCAGAACCTACAGTCTCCAGTTAACCCGCAAATTCTAATGAAGTAGGCGAAAACATGGGAATAAACAACAAACAACGCCGCATTATTTATCCCTTTGCGGCCCTGGCCGGACAGGAGGATTTACAGCTGGGACTTTTGCTCCATGCCGTGAATCCCCGGCTGGGCGGCATCCTGATCCGCGGCGAAAAAGGCACGGCCAAGTCGACAGCTGTCCGGGGCCTGGCGGCAATGCTGCCGGCCATGGAGGCGGTTGCCGGCTGTCCTTATCACTGTGATCCGCACGACAACAGTAAAGCATGCGCTGATTGCCGGAGCAAGCAAGGAAAGCTGCAGACTGTAATTATGCCTGTTCCGGTTATCGACATTCCGGTTTCGGCCACCGAAGACCGGGTCGTCGGCAGCCTTGATTTTGAACAGGCCATTAAGGCTGGGCAGAGGGCATTTCTGCCCGGGTTAATGGGTGAAGCCAACCGGGGAATTATCTACATTGACGAGATCAATCTCTTGGATGACCATATTGTCGACGTATTGCTGGATGCGGCCGGCAGCGGCATGAATGCTGTGGAACGGGAAGGCATTAGCTTTATCCATCCGGCGGAATTCATTCTCATCGGCACCATGAATCCGGAGGAAGGCAATCTGAGACCGCAATTGCTGGACAGGTTTGCTCTGTGCGTAGATGTGCGGGGGTTGGCCGACAGGCGGATGCGGGTGGAGATCATGAAGCGCCGGGAAGCCTTTGAACTTGATCCTGCCGCTTTTATGATGGCGTGGCAGAGGGAACAGTCCGCTTTGCGCGCGCGGGTGATTGCCGCCAAAAATATTTTGCCGGCTGTTAAACTGGCTGATGAACTATATGCATTGATCGGCAGACTCTGTGCGGAAGCCTTTGCCGCCGGACACCGGGCCGACATTATGCTGGCAAGGGCCGCCGTAACGCTGGCCGCTTGGCGTGGACGTATTGCGGTCACCCGGAAGGATGTGCTTGAGATTGCTTCCCTGGTGCTTGCGCATCGCCGTCGTGAGCCGCCGGAAGAATCCGAGACGCCGCAGCAGCAGGAACAGCCTGAGATGCAAGGAGATGAACAAAAGCAGGAACAGTCTCCGCCCGAACCTCCCGCGGACAAACAACCGCCTGAACAGCAGCAGGAAGCGGACGGACAAGAAAAGGATCATGCTGAGCATAATAACAGTGCCAATCCGTCAAGGGAGGTAGTGTTTGCCGTGGGCAGACCCTTTAGCATTAAGCGCATCACCCATGACAAAGACCGGCAGGCGCGCCGCGGCTCAGGACGCCGTTCACGTACAAAAACAGACTCCAGTGTCGGCAGGTATGTGCGCAGCACCGACCGCCGGGAACGGGATGACTTGGCCATTGACGCCACCATTCGCGCGGCCGCGCCCTTTCAGTGCCGGAGACAGGCCAACGGCATGGCTCTAGTTATTGAAACCGCCGATATCCGGGAAAAAGTGCGGGAAAAACGTATCGGCAATTTTATGCTGTTTGTGGTGGACGCCAGTGGATCCATGGGCGCAAAACAGAGGATGATTGAGACCAAAGGGGCGATATTGTCCTTGCTGCAGGACGCGTATCAGAAGCGGGACAGGGTGGGCCTGGTGGCATTTAAAGGCAATCAGGCGGAAGTGCTGCTGCCGCCCACCAATAGTGTGGAACTGGCGCAACGATGTTTAAGCGAATTGCCGGTAGGCGGCAAAACGCCGCTGGCCGCAGGACTGGCCAAAGCCCATGAAACGGTACGGCAGCATTTAAAACGGAGTCCGCATATGCGGCCGATTGTCATTATTCTGTCGGACGGCAAAGGCAATGTCGCAGCGGGGGGAGACAGTCCCTTAACGGAAGCGCATCGCGTTGCCAGGGCAATGCGTGATGAGCCGGCCATAAAATTTATTGTCATCGATACGGAAAAAAAGGGTCTGCTGTCCTTTGGCAAAGCCCGGGAATTGGCGGTGCAACTGGGCGGCGAGTGCTATAGCATCGAACAGTTAAAGGTGGATAATCTGGTTGAGATCGTACGAGGAGTTGCCGCCGATGATTCATGATTTTAACAGACAGATATCCGTTCAAGCATTCTGAATACGGGCCTGAATTCTAAATGCCTGAATAATATATGCGGAGGAGAATTTACCATGCATAACTATAAACCAAGGAATTATCCATTTTCAGCAATTGTTGGCCAGGACAGCATGAAAAAGGGACTCATGCTGAATGTGGTTAATCCCCGTTTGTCAGGGATACTGATTCGTGGGGAAAAAGGCACGGCAAAATCCACTGCGGTGCGGGCCCTGGCCGAGCTGTTGCCGGAAATTGAGGTGGTTGCCGACTGCCCCTACGGCTGTGATCCCTATCAGCCGCTGACACACTGCCCCGATTGCTACCGGCGTTATGAACAAGGCGAGCAGCTGCCCCGGGCCAAACGGCCGATGAAAGTGGTTAATCTGCCTGTATCGGCTACTGAAGACCGGGTGGTGGGGACATTGGACATTGAGTATGCGATTAAGCACGGCGAAAAGAAATTCGAGCCAGGCGTACTGGCTGAGGCCAACCGGGGTATCCTCTATGTCGATGAAGTCAATCTCCTGGACGACCATATTGTGGACGTGCTGCTTGACGCGGCGGCCATGGGGGTGAATAGCGTGGAACGGGAAGGCGTGTCTTTCTCCCATCCGGCGCGGTTTATTCTGGTAGGCACCATGAATCCGGAAGAGGGGGAACTGAGGCCTCAGCTCCTGGACCGGTTCGGCTTGTGTGTAACAATTGAAGGGATCGCTGATCCGGCGCAGCGGGTGGATGTCATCAAACGCCGTACCGCCTTTGAAGAGAATGCGGCGGAATTCGCCGCGCTATGGGATGCTGAGCAGAGTAAACTGCGGGAAAGAATAATGGCTGCGCAGCAAATCCTGCCGAAGGTTGCCTATGACGACGGCGTGCTGTATAACATCGCCGATATTGCCATTCAAATGGGCGTTGACGGTCACCGGGCCGACTTGGTTATGCTGAAAGCCGCCAAAGCGCTGGCCGCTTTGCAGGGGCGCGACCGGGTGGAAGCTTCTGATGTAGCGGAAGTGGTGGAACTTGCCCTTATGCATCGCATGCGAAAAAAACCTTTTCAGGAAGTTGGTTCGGATCAGAAAAAACTGCAGGAAGTCATGTCTCACACGCATGCGCATAATCATGCTCAACCACACATTCACAACCATAAAGCTGCGCAATAGGAGATAGATAGATGATCATAATTGACGGATTGGTAAAAAAATACGGAGATCGTACCGTGGTGGACAATATTTCGTTGGAAATCGGGCAGGGCGAGACATTTGGCTTATTAGGGCCCAACGGCGCCGGGAAGACCACCACCATTCGCATCCTGACCATGCTGACCAAACCGACAGACGGCAGGATTAGGATTAATAACTGGCGTCTTCCTGAGGATGATTTGCAGATAAAGGGTACTATTGGCGTGGTGCCGCAACACCTGAATTTAGACATCGACCTGACAGCGCGGGAAAATCTGGATTTGCACGGGCGGCTCCATCATATTCCCGGAGCCGAGCGCCACAAGCGGATTGAGGAACTACTTGAGTATGTAGAGCTTAATGAGCGAAGCATGGATATGGTGCAGACTTTCTCCGGCGGTATGAAGCGGCGGCTCATGATCGCCAGGGCGCTGTTTCACCGCCCGCAAGTGCTGTTTCTCGACGAGCCTACGGTGGGGCTTGATCCGCAGGTGCGCAGACGTTTGTGGGATCTGGTCCGCAGGCTTAATGGTGACGGGATTACCGTGCTGTTAACAACTCATTATATTGAAGAGGCGGAGAACCTGTGTAAAAGAGTGGCGATCATGGACAAAGGAAAGTTGATTGCTTTAAACAGCCCCGCCGCCTTGTGCAGGAGATTGGGTGAATATGTGGTCGAATGGAATGAAAAAGGCAGTACAGAGTACCGGTTTTTCGGCGCCAGGCATGAGGCGGTAGCTTTCGCCGGCGAATTATCCACCGATGCCACGATTCGCCGCTCGAACCTGGAAGACGTTTTTGTCGAGTTGACCGGCCGAAAGGTGGTGGGCTTGTGAATTTCTCTGATATATATACTGTATTCTGGCGTGACTGGATTGTCTTGGACCGCCGCCTGGGGAAATTCATTCTCTCGCGCATGGTAACGCCCATCTTGTATCTGGTGGCTTTTGGCTGGGGACTGGGCCGGGGCATACAAATGAACAACGGCAGTTATCTGGACTTCATTGTACCGGGCATTGTGGCCATGAACGCCATGAATATCAGTTTCAACTCTGTCGCATCGCCGCTTAACATGGCCAGATTATATTACAGGACCTTTGAGGAATACCTTATTGCCCCCATCGGACCGGCCTCATTTGTCATCGGCAAAATACTAGCCGGCTCACTGCGCGGTTTATTATCCTGCGCCGTGATCCTGGTGCTAGCCTATTTATTTGGCGCCTCGCTGCATATTAATTTCGGCTTTTTGTTGGTCCTGGGACTTACAAGCTTATTGTTCGGGGCCATGGGTCTGATAGCCGCCATGCGGATAAATTCTCATGAGGACATGGCTAATTTTAGCACCTATTTCCTATTGCCCATGTCTTTTTTGTGCGCTACTTTTTTTTCAACTGACAAACTACCCTACGCAATCCGGCTGGTGATAGAATTTTTGCCGCTGACTCATGCGACTTACGCGCTGCGTAAACTGGGAGCGGGCGGGGAAGCACCATGGATGTCGATTGCGGTGTTGTTGGCTTATACAGTTATGCTTATCGGCGCCGGTATCTGGACTATGCGCCATGTACGGGATTAGTAGTTCACGAGGTCTAAACTCCGCGGCGGTGTACTATTTGGTTGAAGCGATGGGAAACGGCAGCCTTAACTGGGTACTTTTGGTTCAATGGTACGCCGATATAACTTAAACTATGAGGTGAGAATTGATGAAAATAGTCGTAGTTGACGGCGGGGGTGGAGGTGTTGGCAAGGTCGTCATTGAAAAGCTGCGCCGGGAATTTGGCGAACGCGTGGAGATCCTGGCCTTTGGGACAAATTCCGTAGCGACGGCCGCGATGCTCAAGGCCGGCGCAAATGAAGGCGCCACCGGCGAAAATGCCATCGAAGAAAACATGCCGAAGGCAGATATAATTATCGGCGCCTTGGCTGTGGTGGTGGCTCATGCCATGCTGGGGGAACTGACCCCCCGTATGGCGGAAGCAATTGCCAAAAGTACAGCGAAAAAATTATTATTGCCCTTTAACCGCGGCGGAATAGAACTGGTAGGTTTTAAGCCGGAACCGCTGCCGCACTTGGTAGATGAATTGCTGATACAGATTAAAAGAATCTGGCGGGATTAATGTGTGTGAGGCAGACGTATATCTTGATGAAATGCCGATAATTTTCCAAAAGAAATGCGCTTCATTTGACAGGCCTGCCGGAATATGATATATTTTCCTCAACATAATACATTGAACTAAATAGCGAAAAAATAAACCATGAAGGGATATCGGCTACGAATGGCCGGGTTCTTTTGTGGTTTTCTTTTTTAGCGGGTTCAATGCCAATGAATGAATGGAGGAAAAAAATATGTGTGAATGTTGTGGCAGCCAGCAAAAGGAGGTCCACGCACGGACCAAAATGCTTGTAAGGGAATTAACCGGTGAAGGTTGCGCTACGGTAATAGAAACGTCGCTCTTGCATTTGCCGGGGGTGCATCATGTCCATATTCATGCCCATGCCGGGGAAATATTCGTCGATTATAATCCTTTGCAAATTTCCTTACAGGACATCAGCCGGGAACTAAAGGTGCTGGGTTTTACAGCGGCAGTGTAATTTAACGCAAAATTTACGTTCATTAAAACAACCGGCGGCGAATATGTGATAAGGTAAAAGTAACAAATCTTCCTGAACCTTATCAAATAAAAAAGGGGGCCGCCGAATGACGAAAATTTACGTGCTCGATACAAATGTTTTACTGCATTCACCTAACGCGTTATACGCCTTTAGCGAGCACACGGTTGTCATTCCTGAAGTAGTGATTGAGGAACTTGACCGCTTTAAGAAAGAGTCGAGCGAGAGGGGGGCAAATAGCCGCACAGTCAGTCGAGTTATCGATGAGCTTCGTTTGCAAGGCAATTTGCTGACAGGAGTTAAACTGAACGACGCCGGTGGTATTCTGCGTTTAGAGTCAAACCACACAAATGTAGAGATGCCCCTGCATTGGGAACTGGATAAGGCCGACAATCGCATTCTGCAAATTTGTAAAGGATTGATGGAAGAACAATGTTACACAGTTTTAGTGTCCCGCGACACCAACATGCGGGTAAAAGCAGCCATTCTCAAAATTCAGGCGGAGGATTTCCGCAATGACAAGGTGGCTGTCATTGAACAGCAATATACCGGGAGGGAAACCGTATATACATCGAGCGAAGTTATTAACCGCTTTCACCGGGATGATACAACTTGCCTTGATCCAGGCCAACTCAGCATGTATGATCATAGTGCAAATATCATGGTACCGGCCAAACTTTTCCCAAATCAGTTTTTGCTGATCCGTTCCGTAGAGCATGACAAACACACGGCTGTGGGACGCTATGACGGTAACCGGGTCGTGCACCTGCGTTATCGTAACCGGAATCCTTTTGGCGTTACCCCGCGGAATGTCGGCCAGATTTTTATGCAGGAGTGTTTAATGATGGGTGCGGAGGAAGCTCCGCTCGTAATTATAAAAGGCCCGGCCGGTACGGCGAAGACGTTTTATTCTTTGGCGGTCGGCCTGTACAAGTATATGGAACTTCGCCCGCGGGAATATCATCATCTATTGATTTGCCGGCCCAATGCGATGCTGGATGAGGGGCTCGGATATTTACCGGGAACGGAAGCGGAAAAACTGGAACCATATATGCGATCCATAAAGGACAACTTATTTACTTTGATGTCAGCGAACGATTTAGAGAACGACAAGGATATTATCCGCGCGGAGGAAACCGTAAGCATGCTCTTTGAGAAGGGCATTGTGCAGACGGAAGCACTGGCGTATCAACGGGGAAGGTCCTTGCAAAAGTATTGGGTTATTTTTGATGAGATGCAAAATTCCACGCCGCGGCAAGCGAAAGCAGTATTAACCAGGTCCGGACAAGGAACGAAGATCATTCTCCTCGGCGATCCGGCGCAAATCGACAATCCCTTACTTGATAGTCAGTCCAATGGTTTAAGTTACGCCAGTGAAAAAATGTGCGGCTCAAAGTTGTGTTATCAGGTAACCATGCTGCCGGAGGAATGCGAACGGTCTCCTCTCGCCGGCGAAGCCGCAATGAGGCTGTAGTTGACGGATACCTCCTCTGGTCTCAAAATGGCTAAATAAGTAAAACAGCCTAAAGTCACCCGGAAATCCGTAAGGACAAATGGGCTGAGTCACATCCAAAAAACATAAGTCCGCAACGGATGCGTTGCGGACTTATGTTTTCTTTTCTTATACCCCATGGGAAGCATAAACTATCTAAGGATAAGGATAACAACTGCTTCAGCAGGCCCAAGGCAGGGTGCGAACGATTTTTAATGATCTTTTACCGTATCGTCCCCGTTTAAAAGTCCAAATACCTCCTCGGGGGTCAAAAATTGACCATTAATTTTTGATATCAACGCATCGGCATACTCTGATTTAATTGTTGCATCAAGCAGGTATCGTTTGTTATCACTTACCATGATTCGTACGTTGGAATCGGAAAGGGGTGATCTTAAAATAAGATTCCACATTCTACCGGCTTCCACGTAACTCCCCCTTATTTATTTAATACTCTCTCTCTATCATACTGTTTTTGCGCGTTATTGAAAATAGATTCTGTGAAATATTTTACAAAAAAGTATTTAGCCGAAAAGATACGGAATTGTGTCATGCTCATTTCTTCCTGGGCTGGGGGGACTATTCGGGCATACAAAGCTTGTTACGCAATAGTGCCTGGACGGTTCTATAGAATATGTGGGCGATAATAACAGTGGCAAAGCCCAAAAGACCTGTGGCAATCCAGCCGAAGAAGGGTAAGCCAAGGAGTTTGCAAGCTTGTAAAGCGGCAATGGTAATCGAGCAAAAGGGAAAGGTAAAGGCCCACCATGAAACATAGAAGTTCAGCTTCATAAAGGTATTGGACATGGACAGCAGCAAGATAACAAAAAACAGGGCGACATATAATAAGCCGCGGGCAAAATTATCAATTTGGCCGGTAATCTGTATATACGAGAGAAAGCCAAGGGAGGGGGGGCCGATCATAATCGCTAAAGTGGGAATTAATTTATCTACAATCTGACGGTGAAATACAATCCGGTAAAAAATCACCGTAAAAAGCACAAACCAGAAAAATATGCCCACGCAAAAGAAAAACCAGGCCAGTTCCCGATGGATGTATTGTACGCCGGCAATCGGGACAATGATATTGCCGACAACGGGGAGAAACCACGCGGGATTGGAGTGGGCGATATCGTACTCCCTGATGATCCAGCGGTTTACGATAACGAGCGTGAACACCGACTGGAGAATCGTACCGGAGATCCACAAAACATGCGCCACATCCGGCATAAAGCCTGCGGTGCCTGCGCTTAAGAGCATCAAAGAGATGGAGATGGTGGCAAAAAAGTTTGCCCGAATCGGGTGGTTAAATTCATCCCGCACGGCACGGGGATATTTGCATACTTTCACCAGGTAGCCGGCGGAAACGAGTATAAACACGGTGTAAGCCACGACCAGCAAGCCCGCGCCAATGCCTAATTTAAAGGAAAACAACTGTTCAAACCGCTGGTAAGCAATGGAGAGACCGCTGAGCCCCATGATACTGGAAAATAAGGTGACGGGAAAATACTGCAGAGATTTGTATGGGGTAAAGTTTTTGTCCTGTGGAACGCCAGGCATATGCGCCCTCCTTTTCACGATATGTAAAGCCTCCGGAAATTCTGTTAGAGACGCTAATCTATATTATGTCTGCAAAAAACTGATCCAAAGCATAAAGCCAGCAAGTTTAGACGAAATGCTGGCTTTAATAACAGGTATGAAACGAACGGGAAGTTGGATTTAAGGGTCAATCCAGGTGTAGCTCCCTTCGTATCCAGTTACGGGGTTTCCACAAGCAGGTAGGGTAATTCCACATGTAATATGAGCCTCCTTTTTCACTTATAAGTGGCCGTTACCGGCTGCTGGCAATTATTAACAAGCCATCTATCTATATTGTAAGATATCCTCCGTTGGGCCGGGTTAAGGACATGTTAAACCCTTGTTAAAACCTGCACGCGGGGGGAGGCGCCGGGGGCAAGGATTTGTTTCATCGCAGGCTGTTTTAGTAACGGTTTGTCAAAACTATTTAACATAATCATAATCGTTATTTAACACTCCTGCAGCCTAATTGGTTCATAATAAAAACAGGAAAGCTTAATCTAAAAATCGCGAGGTGGTTATTTTGAATAGTTTGCCGGAGCAGGGACTTCAGCGTGATTTTTCGCCGCAATCTACAGGTGCTGCAGGTACATTGGCTTTGGCTCATATACCGGGTGCGGCTTTGAAAGGTACTCCCGGGGGGATTACGCTCAAGCAATGTCTCCAGCTGACACCACTGGAAATTGCGCAAAAGTCCGCAGCCGTAAAAGCGGGGTTTCGTTTTCTGTTAAAGATGGGCGGTGAAATTCAGGACAGGGGTATCCGCCACATTATCGTATCAATTTTGCATCAGCCGGTTCCTAAGTTCATGGCGCGCTATCCATCGATTAAGGAACGGGAGATGCTGCACAGGCAGTTGGCCGCGGAGGGTCTGCTGGAGCCGGTGGAAGTAGCTGTGGAACACTTGCTTCCTAATTTGGCTAATCCGGCGCAACCGCCCCAACCGTTGATTTCCGCCCCGGGCAGCGATTATATGAGCCATCATTCTTATCCCGGGGGACTGGTGATCCATACGTCGTTTAACCTTTGCTCTTCCCTGGGCTTATATGACGGTTATGCTAAAGTGTATGGCATTAAATTGCACCGGGACGTTGTCATAGCCGCGCAGATTTTGCACGATCTGGCTAAAACCTGGGTGCTGCAATGGCAAAATACCCATAACCCCCAGCCCGAATATCCGCTGGCCGGTTCCGGTGCTCACCATGTTCTGGGCCTTGCCGAATCTCTTTACCGGGGTCTGCCCGCGGAGGTGGTTGTTGCCCAGGCCTGCGCGCATGGTAATGTCGGGCTGCCGCCGGAGGAGGAGAAGATCGTGCGTTATCTAAAAGCAGCGGCGATAATCGCGGGTAAAGATCCCGTCAAAGCGGGCCTGCTATCTGCTTGCGGCACTACGGTGGCCCGGCGGCGTAGAATCGAATCGCTTGTAACTTATCTCGGCGATCATGACTGGATTGTCAGCGTACCCGCGGCCCGCTGGACCATCGCCGCTCTGCGGCAAGTCGCCTGTGCCGATTATGGCATGACGCAGGCAGAGCTTAACTCAGGCAAGTTTAATACCCTGCGCAATTATATTTTTTCCCAGGCCACCATGCTCGGTCTCTATCATAAATATATTAGCGAAGGGGAAGCAGGATTCAGGTCGGCGGTAAATGAACTGGTCCAGCCGGCAGGGTGTTACCGTATTGAATAAAGGAGCTGTTTTCCATACCGGAAAGCAGCTCCTTTATGCAGATTATTTTCAGGGGTTGCAAATCCTGTGTTAATCGTCTCCAAGCGAATCCTCTGCCTCCGCGTGGGCAAACGTCCCCCGTGCGCCCCACCCTACCGTGCTCCGGCTCCCGACGTCTGGCTCATTCAATGCAATAACAGCTTCGCCAGTCAAGCTTACATTTTCGCTTGAGTTGACTGGCTGTTTCGCTTAAGGCGCAGACAGTGCTGAACTGACGGTGCCGGTTTGTCACCACCGCGATGGATAAGGACAAAAGGGGATATTCTTCCTCAAACCCATGCCTGTTTTTGGCGGTGATGCATCCTTTATGGCGATCTTCCTGGGAATAATACCGGGGTATTTTATGATCAAATTCTCTGATAAGCTGTTGGCACAACTGGGGGACATCGCCCCGGCGGATGATGGCGATAAAATCATCGCCTCCGATGTGCCCGAGGAAAGAATCAGGATAGTCCAGCCGGTTCAATTGGGCCTTTATCAGCTCGGCGGTAAAACAGAGGACCTTATCGCCGTTATCAAAACCGTAGGTATCATTGTAGGGTTTGAAGTTATCCAGATCAAAATACAGTACCGCGTAGGGAGCGTTTTCCCTGATGACATTGTTAAGCGCATCTTCAATGAGCACGTTACCGGGTAACCCGGTAAGGGGGTTTGCGTGCTTTGCCCGGTTAAGCTCCAATTGGGTGGTCTTTTCCAGGAGCATCTTCACAGTCAGCGTGCCAAAATACTTTTCATCCCTGGTAACCAGAATATAATCATAAATGTCGTCATCCTTACGCGAGAGCGCTGATTTGGAAACCAGCTCCAGGGGAGTGTGATAATCCACGATCAGCGGATCATGATCCATGAGGGTGGCAATCGGGCGATTCATGTAAACGGCTATCCCATAGCGGGTGGCCAGATTGGCAAAGAATTTACCCTTCATGAGCAAGCCGACCGGCCGGTCATGGTCCACGATCGGCAACCCTTGCATATTCGAGTGT
>DHRA01000042.1:29314-32778 GCA_002411145.1 Firmicutes bacterium UBA5324
GGGCGATTTCCCCCACCGGCATGGTGATGGGCGTGTGATATTTCTCCCGTTCTTTTTGCCGGTTGATTTCCCCAATGGTTTCCTTCAATGCCGGTGAAAGCTCCGCAAAATCCGGCTGCGGCTTTTGGAGAAAGAAACCCTGTCCGTACGGGATACCGATTTTGATGAGCGTACTCAATTCTCCCTGGGTCTCGATGCCTTCCGCAATAATTTTGCTGTTGGTACTGATGGAGAAATCATACAGTGCTTTCAGCATGGCTTGTTTTAAGCTGTCCTTGTCCACATTCCGGATCAGTTCCATATCAATTTTGATAAAATGCGGCCGGGTTTCCGCCAGGGTTCGTAAGCCTGAATAGCCGGAACCGGTGTCATCAATGGCAATTTTGTACCCCTGGCTGGTATAGTTGTCAAGGATGCGGCAGAAGCTCTTATAATCGTTGATGGCGGTCTTCTCCGTGATCTCAAAGATGACATTACCCGCGTTAGCGTAAAACTTTTGCAGCAATTCCCGGGTGTGCCCTTTTTGGAACCGGGGATCATTAATGATGTTGGGATCTACATTAATAAAGAGCATTTTGTCTACGATAATATCCTTGGCTTTTTCCAAAGCACCGGCGCGGCACAAATATTCCAACTCCCATACCAGATCAAATTTCGCGGCCGTGGCAAATAGCGCATCGGGACGTTCAAGCAGGGACCCCTGGGGGCCTCTGCTTAATGCTTCATAGCCGATAATTTCCGCATCAGACAGAGACACTATCGGCTGAAAAACAATCCTTAGATCGTTGTACTTCAGAATAGACTTTAGTGTCATCAGTGCTGTCATCTCACTTGTTTCCAGATTTTCCAGGGATTTGTTGAAAAATTGTAAGATAGCCAAGATAATTCCTCCGTAGCAGTGTTTTAGTTAGCCGATTAAGCAACAGTTACTTTAACTATATTTTTGAATCCTGGTTTCTCTTCGATTTTTAATACCTCACAGGCAAACTGCCGGAATAAACCCGCCGTGGAACGTTGCGCCAAGGCGAGAAGGTGTTCCGTAACTTTTCCAAACTTTGCTTCACCGGCTTCATTGGTCGCCCAGTCCAAGAAATCCGCGGCGGTATGCGCATTATGGAGTATGAGGGAGTCGGGCGTCTGACCTTCATTGTAAGCACCCTGCGCGCCGACGGCATACTCGGCAAAATGCTGTTGAACCCAATGTTCGTAATGCTGATGTCCACAGAATAATTTTGCCCGGGCATGGTGCGGCACACACAAATCCTGGACCAAGTGTGCGGCAGCGCCCAAGAAAAATACAGCTTTATTTAAATTAGACTGTGTTGCGGCGGCTGAGGCCATCTGGTAGTAAATTTTGAAACTCTCAATGGCGCCGGCGGATGTCCACAAGCCCTTGCCTGAGCAGGGATCAAAGTAATGGTGGACATTTTTCCACCCCTTATCGGCCCAAGATACACCAAGATTCAGCTCTTTGGTATGCTGAAGGAAAAAGTCCGCATATGGCGTGAACCCGTCGTTCCGGAGAATAAGCATGGCCTGACGATTGCAGAATTCATGGGTTACTCCCGGCTGGTCGACAAGAGTCTGCAAGGGCGATATGGCTGTTAATACAAGGTTGAGACAGATGTCGGCGGGGCTGGTCCTTTGTATTGGCTTCATATTACGCTCCTTTATTACACATAGTGCTCAAACCTAGATTAACCGGCTTTCCCGGTAAAAGGAAGGATGTCCGATATATGACCTTTTAGGATCTCCGCGATCTCGCTTGCGGCATAAGGCCGCGCCGTGTTGCGGGCATTGCTGCGCAGGGTGGCCATTTGTGCGGTATCCGCCAGCAGTTGGCTAACCATTTTGGCGAGTTCAGCACTTGTAGTGATTTTCAGGGCGGCTCCCTGGCGGGTAAGGTAAGCGGCATTTTCTTCTTCCTGACCGGGCAGGGGAGCGAATAACAGGAGCGGCAGTTCCAGGGCCATTGCTTCGCTGCAGGTTAAAGCGCCCGGTTTGGTAATGAGCAGAGAGGCTTTGGCCATGAGTTCGTGTACCCGGTCGGTGTAGCCGATTAATTCCACAGGATGCGGGGAAAGCTTCTTCAGGAGAGCAAGCCGCTTTTGCAGACTGCGGTTCTTTCCGGTCACAACGACTAATCTAAGGGGCAGCCGGAGTGCTGCTAACGCGGCCACCGATTCTTCGACTCCGCCCAGTCCCAGACCACCCCCCATGATAAGCACAACCGGTTCTGCCAAGCACCGGCGATTTGGGGGCAATTGTGTGAAATCAGCTGAAATGGGGATGCCGGTGTTGAAAATTTGCCGGTCCACACCCATCCGGCGGAGTGCAGCCACAACTTCCGTATTGGCAACAAAATATGACGCTACTTCGTCATGTACCCATGACTGATGGGCGGCGAAGTCGGTTATAATGGCATAAAGCGGTACATTGAGCCGCCCGGTGCGGCGCAGGTAAGCCGCAGCGCAACAGGGAAAGGGATGCGTAAAGACCAGCATGTCGGGACAATACTGTTCGACGAGGTTTAGCATCCTTTTTTTCATCACGCGGGCCGTAAGGTTCTTGACATTTGACCCGGGATTGGATTTTTGCGATTGATGATACAAAAAATCGTAGGCGTCAGGCAAAACATGCAACATTAATAAGTAGGTTTTTTTGATGAGCCCCAACCAGCGGGAGTCCGCGAAAAAGTCTACCACGGTTATGTTTGCCTGAGGAAAACGATGCAGAAGCTCATTTTGTACAGCTTGCGCCGCTTGCGTATGACCGGAGCCAATGGAGGCGGATACAATGAGTATATTATGAGATTGCATGCCCTCATCTCCTTCCAAAGAATTATGGCCCACTTTCATTGTAGCAATGTGCAAGCGGGTCACTGTTAAGCGAATGTTATTTGTTAGTTAATTCAAGAGAACTTGGTAGTAATAATTTTTTAAATTGCCAAATTTAACATGATCTTAATATACCCTTAACATGGCTTGACTAATTTTTCATTAAAATAAAGGTGTCAGAAACACAATTTAGGGAGGTAAAAAAATGCGTAAATCAAAAATCTTAGCCGCCGCGCTGGCGCTCATGCTCGGCTTGGCTACCCTGGCCGGCTGTGGCGGGAAAAAGGAAGAAGCAAAAGCGGTCGGAGAACTTGAAGGGACCCTGACTGCCGCCGGTTCTACCGCTCTGCTGCCGCTGCTGAAACCGGCTGCCGAGGAATTCATGAAGAAGCATCCCAAAGTGACGATCAATATTAGTGGTGGCGGTTCTGTAACCGGCCAAAACCAGGTTGCCGCCGGGAACGTAAACATTGGCAATTCCGATGTACCCGTGGTAGCGGAGTTAAAGGATAAAGGGCTTGTGGAATACGATGCTGCCATTGCGCCTTTTGCAATCATTACTAATCCGGCAAACCAGGTAAGCAATCTGACGCAGGACCAGGCTATCGCGATCTTTACCGGTAAAAT
>DHRA01000042.1:32977-33344 GCA_002411145.1 Firmicutes bacterium UBA5324
GTAAAGGATAAAGTACTTAAGGGCCAGGAGTTTACCGATAACGCCATTATTCAGGATTCTAACGGTGCGGTGCGTGCGGCCATCGCCAGTACACCCGGCTCCATTGGTTATGTAGATGCGCCCTATCTTGATCAAACCGTAAAATCCCTGTCTTATAATGGGACAGCATACAGCCCGCAAGTTGTAAAAGAAGGCAAATGGCCGATTTATGCTTCTACCAAAATGATCACGAAAGGTGCGGCCGCTGATTTAGCGAAAGCTTTCATTGATTTTGTGCAAAGCGCCGAATTCCAAAATACCTATGCTGAGAAATTTGGTTTTATCCCTCTTAGCCAAATGAAGAAATAACCACGCGCTTTAATATGAA
>DHRA01000042.1:33691-37249 GCA_002411145.1 Firmicutes bacterium UBA5324
ACGGCGACTGGGCGGCTGCTTTTCCGGTAAGATACATAATATACAGTTGCATTTAGGAAAAGTATTCCATAAATTCAATATCGGGCGGCAAATAGCAGCGGCCATATTGATCGTTATCACTTTATACATCGGCATCTCCGCATATTCATATGTTCAGTTATCAAAAATAGATACCAATTACACGGAACTGCTGAATAAATCGGTAAAAGTAGAATCTGCGGCCAAAACGGCCGCCTGGTATTTATCCCAGTCGGCGTCGGCTATGCGAGGCTATCTTTTGACAAAGGACCAAAACCTGCTGACGCTGTATCCCGTATATAGTGCCAAAATCGACGATAGTGTGGAATTAATGGGCAAATTTGCCACTAATTCCGAAGTGAGACATTATGCTAAGCAAATAGAGGACAGTAAAAATGCTTATTCGGCTACGGTATATGCGATTCAGCGTTTCCAGGCCGATGATAATAAGGCGGCATTTACCGCTGAATTCCAAAAAAGCAATACAGCGATTGACAATGCCATTGAGGCCGCAGAAGCAATTGTTAAAATAGAAGAACAGCAACTGCACATTAAAAGCCGGGAAAATAAAATTATGACCGACCGGATAAAAACACAGCTCATATGGGTAAATGTGTGCGCTTTGATCGTGGGCTTGGGGCTGGCTTTACTGCTCAGCCGAAAAATCGCCCGCCCCATTCGGACCATTGCGGCCACGACGGAGAAAATTGCCGGCGGAGATTTACGGGTAGAGAATATTCAGATTGACAGCCGGTGTGAAGTGGGCGATTTGGGACGGTCGACCAACCAGATGCTGAGCGGGCTGCGCAGCATAATCCAGGGGATAAACGAGAGTGCCGAGCAAGTAACCATGGCCAGTGAATTGTTAAGCAATAGCGCGGAGGAAGTCAGTGTAGCCGCGACCCGTGTAACGTCAACGGTACAGGATGTTGCACAGGGCGCCGAAGAGCAGCTGGCTGTGGTCCAACAGACGACGGTCATTACCGACTACATTGCCCAGGGTGTGGAACAGATCAGCGAAAATGCGCATACTGTAGCCATGCTTTCCCAAACGACGGCCGACATGGCCCGGCGCGGTCAAAGGTCTGTTGATCATGCGGTACAATATTTACGGGAAGTGAGCGGAAAAGTGGAGCAAACTACCCAAGAAACTCTTTCCCTGGGCCAAGCCTCCAAGGAAGTCAGTAAAATTGTCGGTATGATTACAGCGATTGCCGGGCAAACAAATCTCCTGGCCTTAAATGCCGCCATTGAAGCGGCGCGGGCCGGTGAAGCGGGCAGAGGATTCGCCGTCGTAGCCGACGAGGTACGGAAACTTGCGGAACAATCACGGGTGGCCGCGCAAAATATCGGCAAAATAGTGACTAACATTGAACAGCAAATTACCGTGATCACTGGAGAAATGTCCGTCCGTAACCATGAGTTGTCGCAGGGGGTGGAACTTGCTACCGCTGCCGGACAATCCTTTGAGGAAATTGTGGCTAAAATAGCATATCTGGCCGCGGAAATTCAAAGCATTTGCGAGACGACCGCGGTATTAAATGAACAGGGTGATAAGGTGCGTGTCGTGATGGCCGGTATTGAGGAAGTAGCCCGGGCAAATTCCCAGGGGGCTACGGAAATAAGCGCGGCCAGTGAAGAGCAAACTGCCGCGGTGGAGGAGATGGCTGCTTCCACCCATGAATTGGCGAACTTGGCGGCTAAATTACAGCAGCTGGTGCTTCAGTTTAAATACTAACAGTGCGGGTGTCTCTTATCCCATATTTTACCATAAATTAACGCAACCTTAATATGCCGGCAGCTTTATCCTGGTATAATTTAAATATTAAATGGAAGCGGAAGCTGACAAAGATTAGCGCATGGTCTTAGTCTCACAGCGGTCATTAAAATTTAAATTATGAAGGAGGTTAAACATGGGATTCTTCAGAAGGTTTTCTTTCACCATTGTACTTATTTGCGTGTTTGCCAGCCTGGTTTTTCTCCCGGGTCATACGCTGGCAGCGGTCACCATCAATAAAGTAACGGTGACATTCCACGGGGATACGACTACGACAAAGGGGTTCACGTGGTATACTGAGACCACTTCCTCGCGCAGTGACGTGCAAATTGTCCAAAAAACCGGTTCCAAGCCTGACTTCACCAATGCGATTAATTTTGTGGGGAGAACTGCCCTTTCCACTAATTCCTCCGTTTCGACAGGTACGGGCTATCCGCCCAATCCCCGGGAAAATGTCCACAAGGCAGAAGCAACGGGTTTGAAACCAGGGACAACATATTTCTTTCGGGTCGGTGACGCAGCGCTCGGTGCGTGGAGTGAGCCCGGTACTTTCCAAACTGCCCCCCTCCACGGGGCCTTTTCATTTATCTTTTTAACAGATACCCAGGCCAAAGAAAAGGATGAAGCTATTCTTTCAAGCCAGACAATAGCCAAAGCGCTCACCACAGTTCCCCGGGCACAGTTTATCGTTCTTGCCGGTGACTGGGTTGACACCGGCAAAGTTGAGACTCAATGGGACTGGTTATATGGCAACGCGCTGCCGGACAATGCAAAAGCAAGTTTTTTGCAGACCACCCTTCTTCCCGCGGCCGGCAACCATGAAAAGGACACCAATACATTTATGGAACATTTTGATATCGTGCCCGCCGCCGGTTCACCGACAACAACCGGTGCTTACTACTCAACCAATTATCGAAATGTACACTTTATCACGCTAAATAATAATGAGAATTCTGCCGAATATGCTGACTTTACGCCGGCGCAAATCCAGTGGTTGAAAAATGACGTGCGTGCGGCGCGGGCTGCGGGCTATGACTGGATAATTGTGAATATGCATAAAGGCCCGTATACAACTTCGAATCATGCCACAGATGCGGATATAATCGGTCCCAATGGCGTGAGAACTATGGTGGCCCCCTTATTCGCCGAACTGGATGTTGACTTGGTGTTTCAGGGTCACGACCATATTTATGCGCGGAGTAAGCCGCTAAAAGCCGGGGCGGCGGTTCCCGCTAAAAAGGTTACGGAATTGCTTAACGGCAAAAGCATTGAGTATACGGTGAGCCCCGAAGGTACCATATATGTAATACCCAATACTGCCGGCGCCAAGGTTTACTACCGGAATAAAACTATCGACCCCAACTACTTCAACCTCTTCGAAGTGGCGAATGAGCATCCGGCTGCCGCCTATGGCGCCGACCCGGCTGACCCCACGAGGCCTGTGCGTGGTCAGATACAGAACTTCATGGGTATCACCATCGAAGGCGCCAAACTGACTGCGGTAACGTATGAGATTGATCAGAGCAAAAACAATGCCCAACCCTATATCGTTGATCAGTTCGGCATTATGAAGAAGAAAAGCTCTCTGCGGCGGTAGATAACCACGCGGAATTTTAGCCGAACTTATACAGGAGCTCAGCGACGCTAATACTCCCGTTTGAAGAAGCGGGAGTATTAGCGTCGCTAAGCTAGCGGGTAAACCAACTGGTTAATTAACAACGCTGCTCCGTACGGCTTTGCCTAGTACTCCGTAAACCCTAAAA
>DHRA01000063.1:0-363 GCA_002411145.1 Firmicutes bacterium UBA5324
AGACCGTAGTTTTGATTGTTCCAGATGGCTACAGGCTTTTTGAGAATGCTTTGTTTCTTGGTTTTTTGATACTTCCTGAAAACGCTTTTAGCGTCTTGAATGGCCTGGTTCTTTACTGCGCTTGGCAGTTCGGCGCCAATGCTCTTTGATGTGTACTTCAGGTCTTTTTCAGCAATTACATAGTCTGAAACGATTTGGTTGATTAGCCGAATGTATTCCTTTGTCGTGGAGTTAAGCAAATTGACTTGTGCCTTATCTGGGAGGATTTTAGCCTGTACGGTTATTTGCACTTTATCACCCCCTTGTTTTTTGCTCGGCAATATACCGGGCTATGGTTTCACTGGATACGTTTCCTGCTGTAGA
>DHRA01000063.1:607-27701 GCA_002411145.1 Firmicutes bacterium UBA5324
TGAAGTTGTTTTCCTCACATATTCTTTGCAGGATTTCCCTGAACCGCTTTTCTACTTCGTCAATCAGCACTTTTCGCCTGTACCGAGGGCAGAAAACAAAATGATAGTTGATTAAAGAAACGGTTGTTTTAGTTCTTCTATAATCTTGTCCCATATTCATATTGTATCAATTTATATTATGTACTGCAACAACAAGTTCGAGACCGCTTTCATCCCACGGCTAAAGCGGTGGGCTTTCAGCTACGTTGCTGTAAAGCCCGTAACTCACGATACAAAAAATAACCGGTCAGCAGCGCGGATATCAGGTCGGCGGTCGGTCCGGCCAGCCATATACCGGTCAAGCCGAAAAATTTTGGCAGAATGACAATCATGGGGATTAAGATCAACACTTGCCGTGACAGAGTGAACAACAGCGCGTATTTTGCTTTACCAACCGCCTGAAAGTATTGCGCCGCGGTCATCTGAAAGCCGATAACCGGCAGGAGGATCAGCATGATTCTCAATCCTTTGCCGCCCAAGGCAATCAACTCCGGATTGCTGTTAAACAAACGGACAATGTGATAATCAAAGATCTGCACAAAAACAAAGCCGATCAGGGAGATGCCGCTGGCCGCGAGGATCGCCTTTTTTAAAGTCTGAAAAACCCGCTGATACTGTCCCGCGCCATAGTTGTAGCCAATGATCGGCTGGGCCCCTTGACTGATACCAAAGACCGGCATCAACAGGAGCATGGTTACCCGGTTCACGATCCCCATGGCGGCGACGGCCAGGTCTCCCCCATAACGGATGAGCCCAAAATTATAAATTACCGTGACAATACTCGCCGCCAGTTGCATGAAGAACGGGGACATGCCAATAACGGCAATTTCCCGGGCAATATCCAGGTCCGGCCGGAGATATTTCAGCCGTATCTTTAAAACGCTTCTGCGCCCGAAAAAATGTCCAAGAACCCACACTGCGGACACAGCCTGGGAAATAACCGTAGCCAGCGCGGAGCCGCCGATTCCCATTTTCAGGCCGAAGATGAAAATGGGGTTCAAAATGGTATTGAGAATGGCGGAAATAAGCATCGTAACCATGGCCAGACGGGGGTTTCCTTCCGCCCGGATAACGTTGTTTAAACCAAAGCCAATATACATAAAGACACTGCCGGCGAAAATAATCCGGGTGAAAACCCTTGCGTAGGGCAGCACTGTCGGCTCCGCTCCCAGAGCCCGCAGGATGGGATCCAGAAAAGTCAGCCCCAAACCCGACATAATAAAAGCGCACAGGATGATGAGCGACAATGCATTCCCGAGGATCTGTTCCGCCTCCGTCTTGTTGTTCTCCCCTAGCCGGAGAGACACCAGGGTAGACGCCCCCACGCCGATCAGCATGCCAACGGCCATCATCACCAGCATAATCGGGAAGGCGATAGTCACCGCCGTCAGCCCGATTTCCCCCACACCGTTGCCGACAAAAATACTGTCAACCACGTTGTAGAGAGCATTTACCAGCATCCCGATGATGGCAGGCACGGAAAATCTCCACAATAATTTACCTATGGGTTCCTTTCCCAAAGCCATGGATACATCCATGGAATCCCTCCCTGAAAACAGGAAAACCTGTACGATGGCATTAGCTCGGCACTAGTATCCCCAACAACCCCTTGAATATTTCATAGCCGGACTTCCTTATGCATTATTTCCTGCCCGGAAAGGGTTCCGTGACCCATCCGGCCGTCGCCGGACACCTAAGCCCATCGCGCGGCCTGCGTCAAAAGAACCGTTTTCCAGACACCAGCCTACTTTTTCAAGGGATCGAATTTTCGTAGACGCAGGGCATTGGTAACCACCGACACGGAACTAAAGGCCATGGCTGCCCCGGCGACGACGGGGGAAAGAAAACCGGCGGCGGCGACGGGAATCCCCAGCGTATTATAAGCCAGGGCCCAAAACAAATTTTGTTTGATGTTGCGCATCGTGCCCCGGCTGAGCCGGATGGCGGCGGGAATCCCCCGCAGATCGCCGCGTATCAGGGTAATACTGGCAGCTTCCATGGCCACGTCGGTACCGGTGCCGATGGCAATACCCACATCGGCCGTTGCCAAAGCAGGGGCGTCATTAATGCCGTCGCCGACCATGGCCACAATTTTGCCTTGTTGCTTTAACGCGGCCACCTGCTCCGCCTTGTGTTCGGGCAGCACTTCGGCCAGGACATGTTCCACCCCCACTTGACGGGCGATGGAATGGGCCGTCCGGCTGTTGTCGCCGGTGATCATCCAGACCTCAATGCCCATGGCGGCAAGATCCGCAATGGCCTCCGCCGAATGCTCCTTTACCGTATCAGCCACGGCAATGATGCCCGCCAATTCCCCTTCCAACGCGAGGAACATCGCCGTCTTTCCCTGTTCTTCCAGGGTTTCCGCCTGGGTCAGAACCTGTTCAATGGCAATGTTATTTTCTTTCATCAGCTTACGGGTACCGATAAGCACCCGCCGGCCCTGCAGTGTCACTTCCACACCCTGCCCGGGAATCGCCTGAAAAGTTTCCGGCTCCGCCACCGTTAACTGCCGTGTTTTGGCCAGTTGGACAATCGCCTGCCCGAGGGGATGCTCGGAACCTTTTTCCGCCGCGGCGGCCAACTGCAATAATTCTTGTTCCGATTGGGCGGCAAAGGGCAGTACATCGGTGACTTCCGGCTGTCCCTTGGTAATGGTGCCGGTTTTGTCCAATACGACCGTGTTAATGCTATGCGCGTTTTCCAGATGTTCGCCGCCTTTGATCAAAATGCCGTTTTCCGCACCTTTGCCGGTTCCCACCATAATGGAGGTAGGGGTGGCCAGCCCCAGGGCGCAGGGACAGGCAATAACCAGCACCGCCGTAAAGTTAATCAGGGCCCGGGCAAAGTTTACCGCGTCCAGCACGAAATACCAAGCCAGAAAGGTTAATATGGCCAGACCTACAACCACAGGCACAAAATAGCCGGATACCACATCGGCAAAGCGCTGTATCGGGGCTTTGGAGCCTTGCGCCTCCTCCACAATGCCGATAATTTGCGCCAGGGCGGTCTCTCTGCCCACGCGGGTGGCTTTAAAACGGAAAGTGCCCAGTTTATTGATGGTAGCGCCCACCACTTCATCACCGTTTTTCTTTTCCACCGGCAGGCTTTCGCCGGTCAGCATGGATTCGTCGATTACCGCATGCCCTTCCAGGAGTATCCCGTCCACAGGAATTCTCTCCCCGGGCCGGACAACCACGATATCACCGGGAACCACTTCCTCCACCGGAATATCAGTCTCTTCCTCCCGGCGAATAACGCGGGCTGTTTTCGCCTGTAAGCCCATAAGTTTCTTGATCGCCTCGGAAGTTTTGCCTTTGGCCGAGGCTTCCAGCAGTTTTCCCAGTAAAATCAGCGTAATCAAGACCGCCGAAGTTTCAAAATAGAGGTGCATCCCCGGCTGCCGCAAATTGGCCAGGCTGAAAAAATAGGCCGCGGAAGTGCCCAGGGCTACGAGGACATCCATATTGGCACTGCGGTTTCTTAACGCAATATATGCGCCCCGGTAAAACTGCCAGCCGGCGCCGAACTGTATCGGGGTGGCCAGGGCCAACTGCACGTAGGGTCCCATGATCTCCATCATGATATGGGAACCCATGAATTCCAGCAGCATCATCACCAGGAAGGGAATGGAAAGCACGGCCGAAACGGTCAGCCAAAATCGCTGACGGCGGATTTCCGCTTCCCGGGCAGCCTTCTCCCGGTCCAGTTCCCGGTCCACGGCCATGTCATGCGCCTGAAAACCCAAAGCTTCAATGATCTTCTTTAGCTGAGCGGGACTGACACTGGCGGCGCTGTAATGGACGACGGCCTTTTCCGCCGTCAGATTGACAACCGCTTTGATGACCCCCGGGGTAGCTTTGAGCTTCTTTTCAATGCGGGCGGCACAGGCTGCGCAACTCATGCCGCCTAATTTAAACTCGACCTGTTCCGCTATAACCGCAAAGCCGGCATTTTTGATTTTTTCCATAATGGTATCGAGGTTCAGCGACGGTTGGTATTCCACCGTGGCGCTTTCGGTGGCAAAATTGACGTTAACCTGCTCCACGCCGGGGAGCTTCTCCACCGCTTTTTCGATGCGGCGGGCGCAAGCGGCGCAGCTCATGCCGCTGATCTTCAACACAATTTTCGTATTCGGCATTGTCTCCTGCCTCCTATTTTATAAATTTGTCCAGTACGGAAATAAGCTCATCAATGGCCTCATCTCCCCGCTCCTGCTTAATGGCCTCCACCACGCAGCCCCGTGAATGGTCTTTCAACACCTGCAGGATAATTTTATCCAGCGCGGCTTTCGCGGCGCTAAGCTGGGTAAGCACATCAATGCAATAACGGTCTTCCTCGATCATTTTTTGGATTCCACGCACTTGTCCCTCTATTCTGCTCAGCCGTGTGACTAATTCTTTCTTTTCTTTATCTGTCCGTTTCATGCTTATCTCCCTCCCTCCATACCCTACCCTTGCATAGTATATTTATGATTACATTTTACCATACCCCCGTATAGTATGTTTTTATTGTAAGTGAATATTCTTACCTCGTCAATAGTTTATTTTTCATTATTATGCGCACGAATTTCCTTCCAAAGTCAAAAACCTCGCACACCGCCATATGGCGGTGTGCGAAGTTTTTAACTTCGCGGGTCCCCTGCAAAAAAATTTTCTTACTCATTTATGCCTCCGTGGCCCCGCGCCCGTATTTCGCGGCCAGCGTTGCCAATTCGGCGGCAAGCTCCGGCGTCAGCACTCCGGGCAGGCAACGCCATTCCCAGTTGCCGCCCACCGTCCCCGGCGTATTCATCCGGGCTTCACCACCTAAATCCAAAATATCCTGGAGGGGGACAACGGCCAGGCCCGCCTTACATTGATAAGCCAGTTCCACCATACGCCGGGCCACCCCGCCGGCGTCGTTGCGGGATACTATCCCCAGATATTTGTCGATAACGTCCGTCTCGCCCATTTCCGTGCAAAGTTGATACCAGCCCCGGCTTGTATCGTTATCGTGCGTGCCGGGATAAACCACCGTGTCACGTTCGCAGTCCAGCGGCAGGGGGCGGCCGCCGGCATCCCGGGCAAAGGCGAACTGCAATACTTTCATCCCGGGACAGCCAAGACTTTGCCGCAGGGCGGTCACCGCGGGGGTAATGAGCCCCAGATCCTCGGCAATAACCGGCAAATGCGGAAAATCACGCTTAATAGCGGCAAAAAAGTGTCGGCCGGGCCCGGGAACCCAAGCTCCCTTTTCCGCCGTCACCGCCTCCGCCGGTACTTCCCAGCAGCCGTCAAACCCCCGGAAATGGTCGATCCGCACCACGTCTGCCAAGGCCAGTACACGGCCCAGCCGTTTGCGCCACCAGCGGAAATTGTCTTTGGCCATCTCCCGCCAGCAATATACCGGATTGCCCCACAACTGGCCGGTTGGACTGAAGTAATCGGGCGGTACGCCGGCTACCCTGCGGGGATTGCCCCGGTCATCCAGTTTAAACAGCCGGCGGTGCACCCAGACATCGGCGCTGTGGAGCGCCACGAACATCGGCAGATCGCCGATCAGTCTGACCCCTTTATCCGCCGCATATTGCCGCAGGGCTTGCCATTGCCGGGAAAACAGATACTGAAGAAAAATCTGGTAGTTAATCTCCCGGGCCAGCAAGCCGGTATAGTATGCAACCGCGCCCGGCTCCCGGCAGGCGATCTCCTCCGGCCAGCGCTGCCAGGCTTCTTCGCCAAAATGGGCGGCCAGCGCCATATATAGGGCAAAATCAGGCAGCCAATAACTGTTTTTTGCGACAAATTTCCCGACGTCTTTATCCCGTTTCCCGGCGCCAAACCGTTTGAAAGCAGCCCGCAGCAATTGTTCCTTATACGCGCGGACCTGCGCGTAATCCACTCTGCCGGCGGGCAGCGCCTCCATCCCTTTGGCCCGCCTCGCCGCGGCAACCTCCGCTTTTTGCAGTAAGCCGTCCCGTATGAGGGTTTCGATATCAATGAACAGCGGCTCGCAGGCAAAGGCCGATACGCTTTGGTAGGGCGAATTGCCGCAACCGGCGGGGTTTAGCGGCAATAGCTGCCAATGGGTCTGCCCCGCGGCGGCCAAAAAATCCACAAACCGGCGCGCTTCTTCGCCCAGCCCGCCCATACCGTGCTCCGAAGGCAGGGAAACCGGATGGAGTAAAATGCCGCAGGCGTTTTGCGTCCGGGCCACCCGCGTCAGCAATAATTTGCCTTCCAGGGGCTTTAGCGTCAGCTTAACCCGTCCGTCACCCAGCGCCACTTCCCTTTCATCCTGCAAAACGTCGAACATCATGCCCCGGCACCACCGGCTAAGATCACATTCCACCGCAACTTCTTCCCGGCTGCGATTGAGCAGCACCACCGCGGTATTTTCCGCGCAAGCCTGCCCGAAAACATCCTGGGCTTTGTCCGTCGTGCGTACATAGCCGTACACATCCGGATGTACGGCCAGCGGATGCCAGTAACCGGTCCGCAGCACACCCCAGGAGTTGCGCAGGGCAATCAGCTTTTTATACCAGGCGGTAAGGCTGGCTTCTTCCTTCCCCCAGGGAAAGGTGCGGCGATTCAGCGGGTCGGCGTAGCCCTCCAGACCCGCCTCGTCACCGTAATAAATATGCGGTACGCCCGGGAAGGTCATCTGCCACACCACCAGCAGCTTCAGCCGGGCCAGCCCCAGTAAACGTTCCGCGGGCGCAAGCCGCCTCTTGCTTTGCTCACCGTAGGGCAGGTCGTCCTTTACCTCATGTCCGCCGAGTAAAGTCAGAATCCGGGGCACGTCATGGCTGCCCACCAGGTTGAGGGCAGTGTAAAAATACGGCCGCGGATAGTTCTCATAGAGGCTAAGCAGCTTCTCCCCGGTCAGGCCGGCATCCTGTCTGCCCAGCAGAAAATCCAGCGCAGCCTGACGGAAGGGGTAGTTGGTGGTGGCATCCAGTTCATCACCGCGCAGAAAACCGCGCCGCTCAGCGTAGCTCACCTTGGAGGAAGCGTCTTCCCAGACTTCACCGATGAGAATGCTGTCCTGATCGGTTTCTTTCATCACCTGCCGGAATTCACGCATGAACTGATCGGGAAGCTCATCGGCCACATCCAGCCGCCAGCCTTTGGCCCCCAGTTTCATCCAGTACCTCAATACACTGTCGGGACCATGGATGATGAAATCCCGGAAAGACGGTTCCAGTTCATGGACGTTGGGCATTGTGTCGATGCCCCACCAGCACTCGTATGTGTCGGGATATTCCCAAAAACGGTACCAGGGATAATAGGGGGATGCGGGAGACTGAAAAGCCCCCTGGCCCGGATAATTTGCCTCCTTATTGAAATAAATACTGTCACTGCCGGTATGGCTGAAAACGCCGTCCAGGATCACGGCCATCCCCATCGCCCGGGCCTGTGCGCACAAGACACGGAAAAGCTCATTATCGCCGAACAGCGGATCGATGGTTTTGTAATCGGCGGTATCATACTTATGGTTGCTGGCCGCCGTAAACAGCGGGTTGAAATAAATGGCGCCAATTCCCAGCTCCCTGAGATAGGGCAGCTTGGCAATCACCCCCGCCAGATTACCCCCAAAAAAATCATAGGCCAGGATACGGCCCGTTTCCCGTTCCCGCACATAAACCGGCGGGTCTTCCCAGCAGGCGTGAATCAGGCCGCCTTTCCCCCCGGGGAAAATACCGCCGCCGGCCTGGCCGTTACAGAACCGGTCCACAAATATTTGATAAACAACCGTGTTTTTAAACCACGCGGGCGTAGCCGCCTCCGCCAAATAAACGGTAATCTGAAAAGAGGGCGGCGGGCCGGCGGCAACGGCGCCGCGTCCGCCCGTGCCCTGCGGGTTGTTGCCGTAATAATAAAGGGCTCCGCCCGCCCGGACAATAAAATAATACCAGACGATACCGGGTTCGCCGGGCACCGTATATGTCGCGTGATAATATCCGGGGTCCCCCTGCCCGCCCGCCGGCTCCAGCGGAATAAGTTCTTCGCCGCAGCCATCGCGCCAGATGCGCAGATACACTTCCTCCGGCGCAGGCCCTTCCCCGATGAACAGGGCTAACTTCACCGCGGTATTGCAAGGTACAGCCCCTAAAGGGCTGCGGCATTGCCGCAGGCGGG
This sequence comes from Firmicutes bacterium UBA5324, assembly GCA_002411145.1. Taxonomy (GTDB): domain Bacteria; phylum Bacillota; class Negativicutes; order UBA11029; family UBA11029; genus UBA11029. Next base: position 8,767 of record DHRA01000063.1, read on the forward strand.
AATCATGCATCAGCTGGTTTTGCAGCAATAAACCACCTCCTCCCTTGAATTTTCAGTTCCCGATTATTACCGGTCGAATATTCCATATCCCGATGGCATATTCCGTTACGGTATGATCACTGGAAAAAACACCCGCGCCGGCGATATTGTTCGTCATCATCCGCCGCCATTTCCGCGCATCGCGGAACAGGGCGTCCACCCGCGCCTGCGCGTCCAGATAAGAGCTGAAATCCTGCAGCTCAAAAAACTCGCCCGGACCGTATACCAGATAATCATAGAGGGGACGGAACTCCTCCGGCGTGAAAGGAAGCGTGCCGTCAATCAGCTGTTCCACCGTTTGTCTCACTTGCGCATTGCTGTTAAATACCGCCCGGGGATCGCATTTTCCGTTTTTACATCTCTCCTGGACTTCGTCCGCCCTTAAACCGAAGATCAGGATATTATCTTCACCCACCACGTCCCTGATCTCAATGTTGGCCCCGTCCAGCGTCCCCACGGTAACCGCCCCGTTCATCATAAACTTCATATTGCCCGTCCCCGAGGCCTCCTTGCCGGCGGTGGAAATTTGTTCACTTACATCGGCCGCCGGGATAATCATTTCCGCCAGGGAAACCCCATAGTTTTCCATAAATATCACCTTAATTTTATCTTTGATCGCCCTGTCGTTATTTATGACCGCCGCCAGTGTGTTTACCAGCTTGATTACCTTTTTGGCCAGCAGATAACCGGGCGCCGCCTTGCCGGAAAAAATAAAGGTGCGCGGCATAATGTCGAGGCCGGGATTATCCTTCAGGCGCTTGTACAGTTCCATGATCCGCAGCACGTTCAACAATTGGCGCTTATAAAAATGAAACCGCTTGATATGAATATCAAATATCGAATCCCCCTCAATCCGCAGGTCGTAGCGCGCTTTAATAAAGTCAGCCAGAGCCCGTTTTTTCTCCCGTTTGACGGCCGCCAGCTTTTCCTGGAAGGCCGCGTCGCCGGCATAATATCTCAGCCGCTTCAGGTCGGCGGGATGATAAATCCAGCTGTCGCCGATGGTTTCCGTAATAATCTGCGATAATTGGGGATTGGCCTGCAGCAGCCAGCGGCGGTGCGTAATCCCGTTCGTCTTATTATGGAATTTATACGGCGTCCATTGATAGAAAAGCTTCATCACATCTTTTTTCAAGATCTCGGTGTGGATTTTCGCCACCCCGTTCACACTATGGCTGCCCACCACCGCCAGATGCGCCATTTTCACATAACCGTCGGCCGTGACGGCCATGGCGGCGATCCGCTCCCATTCCCCCGGGTAATAATGCCAAAGATCCTTGCAGAAACGTTCATTGATCCCGTGCACAATTTCGTAAATCCGGGGCAGGAGGTTTTGGAAAATGTCAATCGGCCACTTTTCCAGCGCTTCGGGCATGATCGTATGGTTGGTATAGGAAATGGTGCCGGTGGTAATCCGCCAGGCCTCTTCCCAGCCAAGGCCCTCCTCATCCATGAGAATCCGCATCAGTTCAGGCACGGCCAGGGCCGGATGGGTATCATTAATATGGATCGCCGCCTTTTCGGCCAGCGGCAAGACGGCGCCATACCGCTTTTTCACATAGCGGACGATGCTCTGGAGTCCGGCGGAAACAAGGAAATACTGCTGTTTTAACCTGAGCAGCCGCCCCTCATAGTGGGAATCGTCAGGATATAGTATTTCGGAAATCGCTTCCACGGAATATTTATACTCCACGGCTTTCAGATAAGCCCCCTGATTAAAAGCCGCAAAGTCAAAGTCGGTTTCCACCGCCTCCGCGCTCCACAGCCGCAGGGTATTCACGGTATGGTTGCCAAAGCCCGCTATCGGAATATCATAGGGCACGGCCAGCACCGTTCCCAGGGGATCACCGAACTTTACTTTCACGGCTTTATCGGGCTTGCAATATTGCCAGATGCTGCCCCCCTTCAGCCAGTTATCCGGTTGTTCCACCTGTTCCCCGCCAATGATCTTCTGTTCAAACAAACCATACTTATAGCGGATCCCGCAGCCATGACCCGGCAGGGCCAGGGAAGCCAGAGAATCCAGAAAACAGGCCGCCAGCCGGCCCAAGCCCCCGTTGCCCAGGCCAATGTCATGCTCCTGGCGCTGCAGTTCGGCATAATCGATCCCCATTTCCCGGAGTGCTTCCAGCCATCTATCCCTGACCCCGAGATTGTAAAGATAGCTGTCCAGCAAACGTCCCAACAAAAATTCAATGGAGAAATAGTAAACCTGTTTTTCCCCTCTTTCGCTGTACCGCCGGTTGGTATTTATCCAATACCGGCCTAGCTGATCGCGGATCAAGGTACCCAAAGCAATGTATTTTTCCCGGGCGGACGCTTCCTCCAGGCATTTTCCGAACAGCATCTGCAATCTTTGCCCAAAGGTGACTTTGAACCACTCCTTATCTGCCGGCATAGTTACCCCCTTCGCTGTAACGCTCATATAACGCGGCATACTCCGCCGCCGAGCGTTGCCAGCTGTAGTCGCACGCCATCGCCGTATCCACGATTCTAAACCACACCGCTTTGTCCTGAAAAAAAGTCAGGGCGCGATTCACGGCGTCCAGCATATCCCGATTGTCGTAATAGGTGAAACTAAACCCGTTACCTTCCAAGGTATATTCATTGTAAGCATCGATGGTATCTTTCAGACCGCCCGTCTCCCGCACCACCGGCACGGCGCCGTAGGCCAGGGCGATCAGCTGGCTGATGCCGCAGGGTTCGGCGAGGGACGGCATCAGGTAGATGTCCGCGGCGGCGTAGATCCTGTGGGCCAGACAGTCGTCGAAATAGAGGTTGGCGGACAGTTTCTCCGGATACCGGTGGGCGGCGACCCGAAACATGCTTTCATATTTCTCTTCCCCTGTTCCCAGGACAACAACCTGCACATCCATGGCCAGCAACTCATCCAATACGGCGGCGATTAAATCGAACCCCTTGGCCGCCACCAGCCGGGAAACCACGCCGATCAGCGGTATCTCCGGATTAACCGGCAAACAAAGCGCTTCCTGCAGTTTCAGTTTGTTCATCAGCTTTCCGCCCGTGGACCGGCGATTATATTTTTTGTACAAATAATTATCCTGCGCGGGATTATAGATCCCATAATCAAGCCCGTTTACAATCCCGCACACATCCTGCCGCCGCCGCTGTAGGATGCCGTCCAGTTGCTTCCCTCCCTGGGGGGTCATGATCTCCCGGGCATAACTTTCACTCACGGTGGTAATGGCGTCGGCAAAAGCAATGCCGCCCTTTAAATAATTAACTTTGCCATGGAACTCCAGTTTATCGGCCGTAAAGTATGTCCTGGGATGCAGCTCCAGCAAATCTTCCAGCACCCCCGGCGGAAAGATGCCCTGGTATTCGATGTTATGGATTGTCAAAACCGTCCGCAGGGCGGCATAGCCCGGCCGGTTGCGGTAATGGGCCTGCAGCAGCACCGGCAGGACGGCGGTGTGCCAGTCGTGGCAATGGAGGACGTCCGGTTTATATGGCAAATGGGGCAATACTTCAAGGACCGCCCGGCAAAAGAAAGCGAACCGCTCGGCGTCGTCCGCGAAGCCGTACAGCCCCCGGCGCCTGAAGTAATATTCATTATCGATGAAATAGTAGGTCAGCCCGTCGTGTTCCCCGGTAAAAAGGCCGCAGTATTGCCGCCGCCACCCCAGCGGCACGGTGATATTTTGGCGGAAAACCATTTTTTTCTCCCAATGTACGGGAATATCCTCGTATTTAGGCAGAATGATCCGTACATCACAACCGAGGTTGTGCAGTTCCTTGGGCAGGGAGCCGACCACATCGCCCAGCCCGCCGGTCTTTATAAAAGGAACGGCCTCGGCAGCAACAAATAACACAGCTTTCATTAGACTATCATCCCCTTCGCAATGACCATAACATAATTCTTATCGCCCGCCAGGCGTTTGCCGTCAGTGATAATTACGTCTTTGTCGCAGATGACATTCTCCAGCTCCGCGTTGACGCCGATATCGCCCTTTTGCATCACAATGCTGTTTCTGATCCGCGCCCCTTTACGAACCCGCACACCGCGGAACAACAGGCTATTTTCCACCTGTCCTTCAATGACGCAGCCGTTGGAGACCAGCGAGTTGCTGACCGCGGCCTGCGCACCGTATTTTGCCGGCGCTTCATCTTTTACCTTGGTATAGATCGGGCCCGCCTTAAACAATTCCTGCCAGACATCCCGTTGCAACAGTTCCATATTCGCCCGGTAGTAATCCGGGATGGAACTGATCTTCGCCATGTAGCCCCCAAAACGAAAGCCCCGGATTTTATAACGGCGGATATTTTTGATGATTCCTTCCTTGGTCAGGTCGAATTCGCCCCTGGCCACACAATCCCCGATAATACGCAGCAACAACTCCTTCGACATGATGAAGGCCTCCAGGCCAATCTTCCCGCCGGCAATTTTCCCCGGGCTAACCTCCATGTCCGTAACCCACCCGGCTTCGTCGACCGATACCTGGGTGGCCAGGGAAAAAAACTTGCCCGGGCGGGGCTGTTCCTCTTTGTAGAGGACGGTAATGTCGGCCCTGCTTTCCAGATGGGCCCGGTAAGCCCCGGAAAAATTGAAATTATACAGGATGTGGCTGGCGGCAATGAGGACATAATCCTGGCTGCATCGGTGTAAAAAATCGATTTGGTTGTGAAAATGTTCCAAATCCCCTTTATAAATACTGTTGGAATAGTGAATATGGTCCGGCGGCGGCAGCAGGAAAATCCCGTCCCGCTTCCGGGCCAGATCCCACTCCTTGCCGGAGCGCAGATGGTCCATCAGGGAGCGATATTGCTGCTTGACGATGATGCCCACGGTATGAATGCCCGAATTGACCATATTGGAGAGGATAAAATCAATCAGGCGGAACCTTCCGCCAAAGGGTACGGCGGCAAGCGGGCGCTGACGGGTAATATCTTTTAGCAGTTCCTCATTCTCATGGAGATTGATGATTCCTAAAACATTTTTCATTCGCCGTCCTCCCTTTCAACCGACGGGAGAAAGAAACTGGTTGACCATTGTCCCCGCGGACACTGCCGTATTCGCCGCGATGGTAACTAACGCGCCCACCACGCTGATTTCCGTCTCGCCGCCGGTCCTGGCCGCGACGCTGCCAATTTGGCAGTTTTCCTCCAGGATGGCCTTGGGGCCAATGATGGCCTTTTCCACATAGGCGCCGGCGCCGATGCGCGCTCCGGGCATGACCACCGTATTTCTTACCACCGCCCCCGGTTCGATTTCCACCCCGGCAAATAATACCGAATTCTCGACTTCCCCGTAAATCAGGCAGCCGCTGCTCAGCAGCGAGCATTTGACTTTTCCGCCGGGGGCGATAAAATGCGGGGGTGAGGCCGGGTTTACGGAATAAATCCGCCACCCCGGATCATGCAAATCCAGGGCCGGCTTATCGCTGAGCAAATCCATATTGGCCTCCCACAGGCTTCTGATCGTACCCACGTCCTTCCAATAGCCCTGGAACCTGTAGGCGGCCATTTTCTGACCATCCCGCAGCATGGCGGGGAGCACGTTTTTCCCAAAGTCATGGACCGACTCCGGGTCTTTTTCATCCCGTTGCAGAAAGGTTTTTAACACCGGCCAGTCAAAAATATACACCCCCATCGAAGCAAGATTATTTTTGGGATTCCGGGGTTTCTCCTCAAATTCCACGATGCGGTTTTCCAAAGTGTTTACGATGCCAAAGCGGCCGGCTTCCTTCCAGGAAACCTCAATCACCGCGATGGTGGCGCCGGCTTTGTTTTCTTTATGAAATTGCAGCATTAAGGAATAATCCATTTTATAAATGTGGTCACCGGATAAAACCAGCACATACCGCGGGGCATACTGATCAATAAACCCGGCGTTCTGATAAATGGCGTTGGCCGTGCCCTTGTACCACTCTCCCCCCCGGGCCTGCACAAAGGGGGGCAGAATAAACACGCCGCCCGTGTTGCGATCCAGGTCCCACGGGCTGCCGATGCCGATATAACTGTGCAGTTCCAGCGGCTGATACTGGGTCAGGACACCCACCGTGTCCATACCGGAGTTGCAGCAATTGCTTAACGAAAAATCAATCAACCGGTACTTCCCCCCAAAAGGCACCGCCGGTTTGGCCAGCGTGTTCGTTAGCACCCCCAGCCTGCTGCCCTGACCGCCGGCTAAAATCATGGCCACACATTCCTTGCTGCGCATTTAACCCCTCCTCGTCGTCTCGCCTGATTTCACATTTTATGTATACAGTGGCCAGGGGCGGCAGGGTCATACTCAATGAACAGGGCTGGTTATGCCAGGCCAGTTCATCCGTCGCCAGCACCGGATTGGCCACACCGGACCCGCCGTATGCGAGGGCGTCGCTGTTGAAGACCTCCCGGTATCTGCCGGGCTGGGGAACCCCAATCCGATAATTTTCCCGCACCACCGGCGTAAAATTACTTACCACCACGACAAATTCTCCAGCCCCGGCTATTCGTAGAAAGCTTATGACGCTTTGACCGTAATCATGACAGTCAATCCAGGAAAATCCCCGCCAGTTATCATCCGCCTCCCAGAAAGCCGGGTTTTGCCGGTAAAAGAGATTAAGTTCCCGGATATAACGCTTTAAGGCGGCATGCATGGCAAAATCAAGGAGCGGCCAATCCAGTTCCCCCGCTTCATTCCATTCACGAAACTGGCCGAACTCCCCGCCCATGAACAACAGCTTTTTGCCGGGATGGGCCATAAAGTAGCCGAAAAAAGCCCGGAGATTGGCAAACTTCTGCCAGTAATCCCCCGGCATTTTGTCAAGCAGGGATTTCTTCCCGTGCACAACCTCGTCATGGGACAACGGCAGTAAAAACCTTTCCGAAAAAGCATACATTAAGGAAAAAGTTATCAGGTGGTGCTCCCAGCGGCGGTACACAGGATCCAGGGAAAAGTAGCGCAGGGTGTCGTTCATCCAGCCCATATTCCACTTATAGTCAAAACCCACTCCCCCCCGATACACGGGCCCGGTGAGCTGCGGCCAGGTAGTTGACTCCTCGGCGATGATCAAGGCCCGGGGATAGCAGTCATGGACCACTTCATTCAATTTCCTGAGAAAATCCACCGCCTCCGGATCCTCTTTCCCACCGTGGCGGTTGGGCAGCCATTCGCCCGCTTGTTTCCCATAATCGCGGTACAGCATATTGGCCACGGCATCCACCCTGAGACCATCAATATGAAAAATATCCAGCCAGTACAGGGCATTCGCAATCAGGAAACTCCAGACTTCCGGCCGGCAAAAATCGAAGTTCAGCGTACCCCACCCCGGGTTTTCCGCCAAGGCGGCAAACCCGCTTTCATAGAGCGGGCAGCCGTCAAACAACCGCAGGCCGTGATCATCTTTGCAAAAATGCCCCGGGACCCAATCCAAAATCACCCCCAGTCCCCGTGCATGGCATTTATCCACGAAGTACTTGAGATCGTCAGGATTGCCGTATCTGCTGGTGGGCGCGTAAAACCCGGTGGTCTGGTAGCCCCAGGAGCCGTCCAGGGGATGCTCCGCCAGGGGCAGCACCTCAAGGTGCGTAAAGGACAGGCCGGCGGCATATTCCACCAGTTCATCCGCCAACTGGCGATAGGAATAATATGCTCCGCCGGGATTGCGGCGCCAGGAACCCAGATGCACCTCATAGATGGACATGGGCCGGCCGGAGCCGCCGCGGCATCCTTTCTCCTCCCGCCACCGCTCATCGCGCCACGGGTAGCCGTCCAGGGGAAAAACCCGCGAAGCTGTTCCGGGCCTTACCTCGGCCCAGAAAGCATACGGGTCTGCTTTCAGACGCCTTTCCCCGGCCGGCGTAATAATTTCGTATTTATAACATGCGCCGGCCTCCAGGGACGGCACGAACAGTTCCCAAATCTGCGAACGCTCCAGGCGGCGCATGGGGTGCCTGCTTCCCTGCCAGGCATTGAAATCCCCCGCCACCCGTACTTCCCGCGCATGGGGAGCCCAAACCGCAAACCGCACCCCGGAAACCCCTTCCCGGCTGGCCGGATGCGCCCCCAGCATCCGGTAACTCCGGAAATGGCGTCCCGCGTGAAAGAGGTAGCGGTCATCGTCGCTGATTATGTCGGGCTTACCCATCTTTATCACACCTTTGCCCGTAGAATTCAACCTTACATCCTATGCGTCCCGTAGAGAAAATAGACCAGGCCCGGGATATTTCCCGTTTCCCGGTCAACAGCTCCCGCGTCTGCACTTTTCCCCGGGAATAGTCTACTTCCGATATTCCGAGAATAGAACAACCAAAAAACGGCTGCCTCCCGGATTCCCGGGCGACAGCCGTTGCTCTTCATAATATGGATAAAAAACGGAGAACCCATGCACCCGTGGGGTTGCTCTCCGTTTATTTCACTTCACTGCTCCTGCTCTCCTTTCAAGGCTACTTCTTTAAACCGCCCGTAGAATTCACGGCGGGATATCTTCAAATATCTTGCCGCCGCAGCTTTATTTCCCTTATGCATATCAATCGCCTTCACAACAATCCGGTGAATGAAATCGTCGAGGGGAAATTCACCACTGGGAAGCCAAAGGTTGTCCCCCTCAACACAAGGGAGGGTTGCTGTACCGTTAGTGTTGCTTTTGCTGCTCTCCACTAAAATGTCGGCAAGATGTTCCGGTTGAAGTAAAACATCATTATACATGAATACTGCCCATTCAATTACGCTCTTCAGTTCCCGGATATTGCCCAGCCACTGATAGTTCAGCAGTACCTCCGCCGCTGCCTTGCTGATACTGCGAAACAGCTTCCCTTTCTTACGGGCCGCACTCCGCAGGAAGTTGATGGCCAGCGGAATAATCGAGTTTCTCATTTCCCGCAGAGGGGCCAAACTGATGATTCCGCCTCTAAGGCGGTAATACAAGTCTTTGCGAAAATGCCCTTCCCTCACTTTTGCTAACAAATCAGCATTGGTAGCACAGATCACCCGAATATCCGCCTTGATCTTTTTTACGCCACCGATGCGGTAATATTCCCTTTCCTGCAGCACGCGGAGCAGTTTGACCTGAAGATCTGCGGGCGTTTCAGCAATCTCGTCCAAAAAAAGCGTCCCCCCGTGGGCGGCCGCAATCATCCCTTTCTTACCCTTAGGATTCCCCCCGGTGAACGTGCCCGCTTCATATCCGAACAGTTCACTTTCAAAAAGCGAGCTTGGGATGGCTCCGCAATTGACCGCAATAAATGGCGCGTCTGTCGCTGTTCCGTTACCATGGATGATCTTGGCGATGATTTCTTTGCCGGTACCCGTTTCTCCCTCAATGAGCACAGGAATGGTTCGATCGGTGTGATATTTTCTGGCTTGAGCCACTACGCCGGCCATGGCTTTCGAGTATATGTACACCGGTTCACGTTGATCATATTTGACCGGCGGCAGGCATTCACAATGCCCTCCGTCGTTTTCCCCCTCATCATACGCCTCGATTTTACGCAGGAGCGTTATAAGATCTTCTACTTTGATCGGCTTCAGCAGATAATCATAAGCGCCGGCCCGGATTGCCGCAATGGCTGATTCAAGATCCCCGTAACCGGTGAAGAGCACCACTTTCGGGCACTTAACCAACGGCATGCCTTGGATTTCCTTTAGGAGATTGATACCGGATGTGCCGGGCATTACTATATCGGTCAAAACCAGCGTAAAATCATCTTCGGCCAGATAGGTAAGCGCCTCGTTGGCACTACCGGCCTCCCTTACTTTATGTCCCAATTGACGAAGAAAACCGCCGACTGTGAAGAGGATGGTTTTATCATCATCTACAAGTAAAATCTGCATAATACCTTTTCCCCTCGTGGTAAGTATGTAGCTTAAGCTGAAAGGTCGCACCCCGGGCGGAGGGAACCAACTTCAGGCTGCCCCGAAAAAGTTCGGTAACCCGCCTGGCAAGCGCAAGGCCTATACCCAGGCCCTTATCCCCCTTCGTTGTATAAAAGGCTTCGAAGATGTTTTCCGCGATTTCCTCCGGTATACCCGGTCCGTTATCCGATACCTCCAGTATAACATAATCTTCCTCATATGTGGTCAGAGTTATCCTCCGGTCGCTTTCCGGCACGGACTGTAGGGCAACCATCGCGTTTCTGACCAGATTCATGATAACTTCCTCGAGCTGAATAGCCGTGCCGTAAACAGGGGGAAGCTGTTCCGCTAAATTGGTCTTGACCATAATGAAATTCTCCGCCAGTTCGTCCTTAATTATTTGCAGTATATTGACGATCACCTGATTAAGATCCACCGGGTTCCTTTCCCCGGCCAGTTGTCCATGTTCAATGATCGACCGCACATTTTCAATGATCGATTCAATTTTGTCAACCTGCGTCTTAATCAGTTCCAGACTTTGCACCACGCTTTCCCGGGAAGGCGGTTGGTTTTCCGCATACCAGTATAAGGCCGCCTCGGCCACAAAGCGAAGGGAGGTCAGGGGTTGCTTGATTTCATGAGCAATACTTGCCGCAATTTCGCCCATTTGATTCAGCCGTTCCTTCCGGGACATTTCCGCTTCCATGCGACGAAAATCAGTAACGTCGACGAGGGAAACCAGACCCTGAACTTCCGAATCGCCCCTCAGGCTTGTGGTGGAAATTATTAGTTTTAAGGGCCGGCCGACTCTGTTTCTCGCTTCAACCTCTTTTTGCAGAATCCCGAAACAGTTTGTCGCTGCTGTATATTCCCCATCTTCAGGAGTTATTACGGCTGTGAGTCCCAAATCAGCTGCCGTTCTGCCAATCACCTCTTCGCGGGCATAACCGAACAGTTGCTCCCAGGCGGGGTTTACGTCGCTAAGTTTCAGGTCCCGGAGCCCGAATACAGCCATCGCCGTCGCACTATAATTGAAAAAATCCTCAAATCGTTGTTTCAGACGCGCTTGTTCCTGCTCAGCTCTCTTTCTCCGCTGAGAATTGCGCAGCAGAAGAAAAATCAGCGCCGCTTCCAACAGCAATATGACTGCTGCCCCCATTATGTACCCACGGTGCTTAGTCCAGACATTGGGCGGCCGGTGATCAATTATGCTGTTTGGCGGAAGCCTGCTCTCGTCAATATGCCAGCGTTTTAATGCCCGCCGGTCAAAGAGACATTTGCTCACGTCGACCTTTTCTATGGAGTTGTTGGGGAATTGATGCCCCTCTAACGCCAGCAGAGCTTTTTCAGCCGTGTACCTTGCCAATAGACGTGTATCATCCATATAGCCGCCGACGGCCCCGCTGCCTAAATGAGTTTCCGTACTGGCGAATACCGGTACCGAAGCAACACCGGCAATCGCCTTTACCGCCGCTTCCGCAGGAACATAATCATTTCCCTGTACATCCCGCTGAAACGAACGGAAGAGAATGGCCGTATCCCCTTTTAGCTGACCGACATATGCCGGCAGGTCCGGAAAAGCTAAATTATCCAGATAGATTATCTCCACATCCTGTGCAACAGCTTTCAGTTCTTGCGCGGCAATTGCCCGCATATTTTGTTCCCCCGTACTGGCGCCAAAAATAATATATATCCTTTTTGTCTCCGGTTTGAGGTTCAGGATCAGCTGTACATTTCTGGGCACCGTGCTCATTGCCGCGACAAGGATATAGTTTGCGGGCAGGGATTGATACCTCTCTGCCTCCGCCCCAGGGACATAAGCGGTTAAAATGGCAGGGGTACCGCCAAACATTTCGCTGCCGTACTTGCAAATAAAAGCCGACGCAAAATCACCGTGAGTGATCACAACATCAGGCTGATTGGCGGCATACTTTTGATACAACGCACTGGCTAAATGGTCACGGAAGGAATCCTCCCGCAAAAAGCGCAAGGAGTCCAGGGATTCGTGATATATTTCAAATTCCGCCGCCGTATCTTCCGCCAAACGGAGCTTTACCCCCTCCACAAATGAAGTATAAAGCGGAAAATCAGGACTATAAGAGGAAAGAATAAGCACCTTCTTCGGTAACCGGGTATTGGCCGCTTCATACCTTTCGGCAATCGCGACGGCTGTAATCGCCACTATAAAAACAAGGGTGAAAAAAATGGCTCCATAGTTAAAGAATTGTGAACAGGTTCTACTTTGCAATATATTCACTCCATGTTTTCGGATTCTGATACAACTGAACCCTATGTATTCGCTAGAGGTTTAAGATTCCCTCTAAACATAACCCATAAAAATCCACCGTTGTTAAGGATATTCCCGGTATAATTACGGGAAATTACAAAACCCACCGGTTTCGATGGTAAGGAAAGGCGCATGGCAGATGCGCCTATAATTCCCCCCCACAGATTCCCAACGGCGGGTTGAAGGTTATTATAAAGGTTGTGCCCTGCGGCCCTGTGTCTACATTGATCTCCGCTCCGTGACTTTCCGCAATGCGGTAACATACGGGCAAACCCAGGCCAGTGCCGTTTTCTTTAGTGGTTACAAAAGGAGTACCCAGTTTCTGCAATACTTTTTCGGGTATCCCCACTCCCTCATCCCGGACCTCCAGCACGACGCTATCGTCTTTTTGATAGGTCCGCAGAACGACTTTACCGCTGCCCTCCATGGCGTCCAAAGCATTTCGCACCAGGTTTAAAATCAACTGACGAATTTCCTGTTCGGCGAAAACCATATTCCGGGTCTCACCTGCATCTACACAGATCTGATGTCCTCTTCGGAAAGCGTCGGCTTGCAGTAAAGGCAGAAGTAAGATTATGGCGTCATTTAGGTTGCCGGTCTGTCTCTCCACAGCTTTGTCCTTTGCCAAAGATAAAAACTCAGTAATGATCCCGTTGGCCCGGTCCAACTCTTCGATCATCAAGTTGAAACGCTCGTAATATTTGGCAAAATCGCTGTTTCTTTGCAGCATCTGCAAATATCCGCGTACCGTAGTCAGGGGGTTGCGCACCTCATGCCCAATGCCGGCAGCCAGCTCCGCGATAACGTTCAGTCTGTCCAGGCGGGCCATTTCCCGTTCATATTCTTTAATTTTCGTGAGATCCAACATGGTGCATAGCAGATATACAGGGTCATGCTGGATGAGGGTGCCCCGGCAAAAAACAATGCGGCTTTCGCCGGACTTAGTGTAACCCGTATACTCACCGGAGTCATAAGCCTCCGGTGAAGCCGCCGGGTTACCTCCGTCACGTTGGCCGGGGAAACACCCAAGCTCAGCCGCGGTTTTGCCAATAGCCTCCGCCCGGGTGTAACCCCACATTAACTCCCATGCCGGATTAACATCGATGAAGACCATGTCCGGCAAGCGCAATACGGCCATTATAGCCGGGCTGTCGGTAAATATTCTTTGCAAACATTCGACTGCTTCGCTTCTGTAAAGATTAGTTTCTCTCCATAGATTTTGTGCTAATTCTCCTGGAACCAATGATCGTCACGCTCCTTTTTGCATGTAAGAAAGTTTAGTCAATAACTTTTACTTTAAAAAGGTCGTCCTGGGTTACTAATGTCAATAATTATAGCGTATACCCTCCTTGGCTGAAGCTAATTGTCAGGCCTCCCCGGCACAGATCCAATCAAATTACATAATTATATGCAAAAACCATGCCAAATTTACATCACCCTAAATCCTTGTGCCAAAGCAACCCCCGCCGTCATGATAATGAACCTTTTGGGACAAGGATTGTTTTAATGTCAAAAACAGTACTATTTTCCCCCATATTATGTAATCATTGATCACTATCAACTTAACCATAATAAATATATCTCCCTTTTCCCCCCTTAAAATAAAAAATTCGCCCAAACCAAGTCAGGCGAAACATGAACATACCTCTTATGAGGATCTCTTGAAAAAACCACTTCACACCGCGGCAGAATTCCCCAGCCTAACCGCGGGTTCCCGCCTCCACCGCGGGGCTTTCCCGGCGGATTAACAGGGCCAGCGCTCCCCCGCCGAGGCACAGAAAGGCGATGGTATGGAAAACATCCTGAAAGGATAAAATGGAAGCTTGGCGGGCCACCATGGCGCCCAGGAGCGCCCTCAACAGCTCATACTGCTGCGGCAGCTGGCCCTGTCCCGTCATCCAGCCGTGGGTGGCCAGCGATATCGCCGCACTGTCCATGCCCTGGGTGCCCCAAAGCGCGCGCAGTAAGGTAAATACTTCCTGCGGCGCATTGTTCGCGGCATTCAGGTATTCTTTAAAGACGGCGCCATGGTAGATCTCGCGGCGGGACAATAAAACTTCCGCAAATACCACCCCTATGCTGCCGCCAATGATTTTCCCAAAGTTAAAAATACCGGAACCCACCCCCACCTTATCCTTGGGCAGCGAAGAAATGGCGCAATTCGTGAGGGGTGACATGGTCAGGCCGAGGCCCAAACCAAAGACCGCCAAACGCACATAAAAGTCGTGGACGGAATAGTCCGCGTTAATCGTATCAAGCGAATAAAGCGCACCAGAGATCAGCATAATTCCTGTAAAAGCGGGCAGCCGCGAACCAAAGCGGTCGGCCAGCCGTCCGCCGATTGGCGAGGAGACCACCATGCTGGCGGTCAAAGGCAGCATGACCATGCCCGCCGTCGTGGAAGTGAAATTCAGGATGGATTTCAGGAAAAAAGGCAGTAAAAACAAACCGCCGTAAAAGGCGACAAAGGACATGAAGCCCACGGCGTTGGCCACCGTGAAGTTCATGCTGCGGAACAGCTGAATTTCCACCATCGGTTGCTCGACCCATTGCTCAACCGCCAGAAACAGGACGAAGGAAGCAAAGGTCAGGGCCAGCAGGGAAAGAATGTAGAAGGAAGTCCAGCCCGCCCGCTGCCCCTGGTTCAGGGCGACCAGCAGCATGCTGATGCCGGCGATGAGCAAGGCTGCGCCGAGGAAATCGATTTTTGCCGCCGGATTGCGCCGCGATGCCGGTATAATGGCGAAAGCCAGCGCGATGCTGACGGCGCAAACCGGTGCCACGGAAAAGAAAACCGTGCGCCAATTAAAACTCTCGATTAAATATCCGCCGACAATCGGCCCCATGGCGCTGCCCGCCGCCGCCATGGCACTCCATACGCCCAGCGCCTGGCCCCGTTCATGGGTGTCAAAGGTTTGGGCGACAACGGTCATTGCGTTCGGCAGCAACAAGCCGCCGCCCACCCCCTGGGCAATGCGGAAAATCACCATCGCCGTCGCACTGGTGGCTGTTCCGCAGAGCAGAGAAGCCGCCGTAAACAGCATCAGGCCCATAATATAGAGATTTTTCGCGCCAAATTGATCCCCCAGCTTACCGGTGATCGGTAGGGAAGAACCATAAGGAAGCATGTAGCCGAGGGAAACCCAGACGATCGAGTCCATATTGAAATTCAGCGCCGCCATAATGTTCGGCAGGGCAATATTCACACAACTGCTGACATAGGCGCTCAATACGGTTCCCAGGCACACGGTGCATAATATTATATATTTTTTGAACATGAGCAAACCTTCTTTACACTCCGGTTGTCACTACTCAATTCAGCGGGTATGGATGCTGATCACGGCGGACATGCCCGGCTTCAGCACATATGCGGATTCATCGGCCTTAATCTTGATCGGCAGGCGCTGGGTGACCTTTGTAAAATTCGCCGAAGCATTTTCCGTCGGCAGGAGCGCAAACTGCGACCCCGACGCGGGCCCGACTTCAATGATTTGTCCGCTAAACTTTTTCTGCGGATAGGCGTCAATGGTAAAATCCACCTGATTGCCAATTTTTAACCGGCCGATGTACGTTTCTTCAATATTTGCGCCAATCCAGACATCGTTGAGATTAATGATACTGAACAGGGGCTGGCCGAAAACAACGATTTGCCCTTCCTCCACCGATTTCAGACCGATTACCCCGGCGACAGGGGCCTTAATCGTCGTGTCCGCCAACTGGATTTCCGCGCTTTTTAACGCCGCCTGGGCCTGCTGCACCTGGGCCTGCGCCATTTGAACATCCTCCTGGCGGGAGCCTTCCGCGCTCAGACTGTGTTGTTCATTTGCCGACATGTACTGCGCCCGGGTGATATCGTAGGCCGTTTTGCTGGCGTCCCTCTGTTGACTGGAAACAGCCCCTTGCTGATAAAGCGCCTCGTCCCGCTCACTGTTTTTGCGGGCGTTTTCCAGATTCGCCCGGGCCTGCAGCACGGAAGCTTTCGTTTGCGCGATTTCCTGCGGTCTGTTTCCCGCAGTTATGGCCGCAAGTTTGGCCTGCGCCATGACCATGTTCGCCTTCGCCTGGTCAACCTGCACCTGAAATTCCTGTTGCTCAAGCACGGCGATCACCTGACCGGCCTGCACGTTATCCCCTTCATTGACCAGCACCTTTTCGACCCTGCCGTTTACCTTTGCGCTAATGGTAACAATTGTGCCCTTTACCCGGGCATCGTCGGTGGATACAATCCGGCCGGCCCGGATCCACCACCATAAACCGCCGGCGGTCAGGCCCGCCGCCAATAGGATGATAATAGTCAGCATCGTCCGGTTGCTGAGCTTCGGTTTATTATTCTCCACGTGTTTCTCCCCGCTTTTTGTTTTACTTATTTTTTCAGACCCGGGATGCCGGCTCAGGAGTCACCTGCGCGCCCCAACAGATCCGCCCTTAAAATAACTACCTTCTTTTCCATCAGCTTCAGACGTTCTTCCATCATCAGCTCCAAGGCCGGTATCCGGGCAATGCCGGTTTCCGTAATGGTGTAGATTCTCTTTCCCCGCGTTACGGGATTGTCCCATTCCCCCGTGACGTACTGCCTTTCTTCCATTAATCTCAGCAAGGGATACAGCGCGTTGGTATTCGGGGTATAGGTATGCTGGGTACGCCGCTTTATTTCTTCCGCCAGCTTATTGCCGTACGCCGGCCCTTGCTGCAATATTTTGAGAATGTACAGTCCCAGAAGCAAGCGCATGTAACTAAGGTAGTCTTTATTCCCCATGATCTTATGCCTCACTTATAATGATTTTTTTATCATTATTAATTTTATCAAGAATATCCTGGCTAAGCAAGATGCGCACAAAAAAAGCCGTCTAAAAGAAACTCCTTTTAGACGACTCGAAAAATTCACCTTGGGGAAATTATCCGCCAGACTTGGTTTTATGCTGGCGATCAGTTCTCGATTTGCACGGCCACCAGGCTGCCCGGGCAATATTTTTCCCGGAGTTTCGGCTTCTCAATTTTCCCGGTGGGGTTACGGGGCACCGCATCAAAGATAATCCTGCGCGGGCGTTTATAGCGCGGCAGGGAAGCGCAAAATGCCAGTATTTCGGCCTCTGTGCACTCCCGGTCCGGCTTTAGTTCGATGATCGCCGCCGCGATTTCGCCCAGGCGATGATCCGGCAGACCAATCACGGCCACATCCTTAATTGCGTCGTGCCCGTGCAGAAAATCTTCGATTTGCACGGGATAGAGATTTTCTCCTCCGCAAATAATGACATCTTTTTTCCGGTCCACGAGATAAATAAAACCGTCTTCATCCATGCGGGCCATGTCGCCGGTAAAAAGCCAGCCGTCCTTTAAAACAGCCGCCGTCGCTTCCGGGTCGTTATAGTAGCATTTCATGACCCCTGGCCCTTTTACAGCCAGTTCGCCCACGCTTCCCTGCGGAACCTCCCGGCCGCCTTCCCCGATAATCCTTGCTTCCCAGTTGAACCCCGGTTTGCCGATGGCCCCCACTTTATGAATGTTTTCCAGGCCAAGATGAACACACCCCGGGCCGATGGATTCGCTCAATCCGTAGTTCGTGTCATAGAGATGATGGGGAAAATATTTTTGCCAGCGGTGAATCAGGCTGGGGGGAACCGGCTGCGCGCCGATATGCATCAGCCGCCACTGGTCAAGGTTATACTCGTCCAGCTTTACTTCTCCGCTTTCAATCGCGTCCAAAATGTCCTGCGCCCAGGGGACCAGCAGCCAGACAATGGTGGCTTTCTCCTCGGAAACAGCCTTCAGAATCCATTTTGGCTTCACACCGCGCAGCAAAACGGCTCTGCTGCCGGCCAGAAAGCTGCCGAACCAATGCATCTTGGCGCCGGTATGATAGAGGGGCGGAATACATAAAAAGTTGTCTTCCCGCGTCTGTCCGTGATGGTTTTGCTCGGTGCGGCAGGAAGAAACCAGACTGCGGTGATTATGGAGAATTGCCTTGGGAAAACCCGTCGTTCCCGAAGAAAAATAGATGGCCGCGTCATCTTCATCGGTGATCCTGATTTGCGGCGCCTGCGACGGGCATATTTCCGCCGCGTGGGCATAATTCTGCGCAAAGGCCGGCTCATTTCCCCCCACAAAGAAGTACAGGCCGACCCGCGGCAACAGTGCGCGCACGGGCTCCACACGGTCGGTAAACTCCGGCCCGAAGACCAGCGCGGCGGCTTCCGCCAGCTCCAAACAGTATTTTATTTCCTCGCCGGTATAGCGAAAGTTTAACGGCACCGCGATCGCGCCGGTTTTCAGCACACCGAAATAAATGGGCAGCCACTCGAGGCAATTCATCAGCAGGATCGCCACTTTGTCTCCTCTTTTTATCCCCCTGTGCAGTAAAAGGTTGGCAAAGCGGTTCGCCTGGTCGTCGAAATCGCGCCAAGTCATTTCGCGCCGGAAACTCGCCGCCGGATTTGTTTCAATAAGTTCATATTCCCGCCACGACACCTCGTGCTTTTCCTGTAATTCCGGGTTGATTTCCACGAGGCTGACTTCCGCGCCGTAGAGCAGGGCGTTGCGGGAAAGTATTTCCGTAATAGGCACTTTGGTTATTCCTTTCTTATTAAAATAAAAAACCTTCCGCAGGAAGGTTCTAAAGGCAAATAATAATAAATTATACCTTAAGATCAGAGATAGCTCTTCTCAGCGGGTAATCCCGCACCTCCCTCCCGGCCGGGCGCACCCCGCCGGTCAGGCTTCTTTATGTATGGATCACTCTCTTATTTTAGCCCAGATGCCTGTCAAGCGTCAATAATTTTCATCCAATTTCGAAGACACCCACTTCTAGAAGTG
>DHRA01000063.1:27845-43044 GCA_002411145.1 Firmicutes bacterium UBA5324
GGCGTAGCCAGACAAGTTCACTCACTTCCGCAGCAGCCCGCCCACAATATTCAAGGCGACACCCGCCCCGGCCCGAAGGACGATCCGGGTATGGGCAATTTGCCCGGCTGCAGCGTCGCTCACCTGCCCGGTCAAGCCGGCCGCCAAACCGCCGACGATGCCGATAATCATCACCGCCGCGCCCAGGCCTGACAAGGCATTGTGGGCTTCCAACTCCTGCGCGTCAACGATCTCCGTCCAGAGCAAATCCCATCTTTTAATGCGCGGATACAGGATGAGCAGCAGCGGAATCCCCAAGATAACGGCCGGAAGGGAATTATTGACACTGATAATCCCGGCCAGCACCGCAAAGGGAACGAGGCGCAGCAGCTCCAGGCCCCAGGCAATGATCAGGGCGCAGGAAAGCGCGCCCAGTACGGCCACCAGCAGATAATTTATGATTTTTTTGGCGTTATTAAGCAACAGTTGTTCCTTGTCATCGCTATCCACCAGTCCGAGCTTGTTCCACAGTTTATAAGGTACAAAAGCAAAAAAGAAATTGCCCATAAAACCAAAGACACTGCCGATGGTCAGCGTCCCGAAGAAGTCGCCGATAAGATTGCCGAAGGCCGCCCCCCAGGCGCCCGCCGGGCCAAACAATAAACCCAGCACCACCGGCAAAACGCTGGCCGGGCGAACCTCGGTAAACCCGGGTATCAGGACAAACCCCTTAAAGGGTATGAGCACCGCCGCATAAGTGGCCGCACTTAGCGCCACCAGCACGACCATCTTCGTGTGTCTCCACATGCTGAATACTTCTTTCATCTTCTCCCCCCGCCCTTTTTTCCCATCCCGCAGGCGCCCCCTTAGCGCAGATAGATAATAACCGCCAACAGCCCCGCAGTTACGGCGAGCGCCAGCACATCCGCCTTTTTATACCCAAGCTGCAGATAATGGGTACGTTCCTCGTCATGGCCGAACCCTTTGGACTCCAGGGCCATGGCAAAAACATTCGTCCCTCTGATCACCGAAACAAAAACCGGGATCAATAAAGGCACATATTTTTTGGTCCTGGTAAACACGTTGCCGGTATCGATATCCAGCCCCCTTGCGCGCTGTGCCTGCATAATGGTGTAACTGGTCGCCGCAATCATCGGCACCAGCCTTAGGGCCGTGGAAAAAGCGAAAGCCGCCCGGTAAGGAAGCCCCAGCCTCTCGATCCCCAGTGATATTTCCTCGATTTTGGTGGCACTCAGGAAGATCATGCCGGCAATTATCATCGCATCAAGCCTAACGCCGGTGGCCATACCGTAGTACAATCCCTCACGCGTAAATGGTCCCCAGAGAACCGTAGTTCCCTGGAATGCCAGCGCCCAGAGCAGGGTGGATATGACCGCCAGCATGATTAAGAGAAACTTTATGCGCTTTAAATTCCCCAGGCTTCGTCCCGACGCTCCATAGATCAAAATCAGTAGGCTGATTACCGCCAGCAAAAAGCCGGCTTTAGCCAGCATGACCGCGGCAAAACTGCCTGCCATGACAAAAAGCTTTGTGCGCGGATCAAGACGGTGCAGATAAGTGTCCTTGTCCAAATATAAAAACATATCCATCCGTCACTCCCCCGCCCGCACGGTACAATAGAGCAATTCTTCCACGGACAGCGCCGTATGCCCCAGCAGATTACTCAGCTTAACGATCTGGGGCACTTTCAGGCAGGCACTCGCCAGTTCCCCTTCCGCGCGCAATACCTCCCGCGTAGCGCCGCACATGGTGAGCAGCCCATCCCGCATCAGGGCAATCCGGTGTGCATATTCGGCCACAACCCACATGGTATGCGTAATCATAATGATGGTATGTCCTTTTTCATTAAGCCGTTTCACCAATTCCATCATGCGCCGCTGTTCCTGATAATCAAGCCCGGTGGTGGGCTCATCCAGAATAATTACCTGCGGTTTCGCCGCGAGCACCGCGGCCACGGCGACCCGCTGACGCTCCCCTTTAGTCAGACTGAAAGGGTCTTGCTGTCCGGAACCCTCCAGGTCCACCGCCCGCAGGGCATCTTCCACCAATTCCTTGATTTCTGATTGCGGAAACCCGCGCATTTGCAGGCTAAAAGCCACTTCATCATATACGGTATCGGAAAATATCTGATGATCAGGATTTTGAAAGACATAACCCACCTCTTTGCCGGCTTCAAAAACCGTGCCGGCTGCGACATCCCTGCCGCAAACCGCAACCTTGCCGGCAGTGGGCTTCAATAAACCGTTGAAATGTTTTACCAACGTTGTTTTGCCGCTGCCATTCCGCCCCAGCACGGCCATGAACTCGCCTTGGCGGATATCCAGATCAATCCCCTTGAGGACCTTGGCTCCCCCGGGATACACGTACTGTAACCCGCGCGCGGATAAAATTATCTCGCCATACCTTTCCGCCCGCGCCTGATCCTGCTCCGCTAAAGAACGGTATTTCCGCTCATCAATCGCCAGCGGCAACGCCCCGAATTTTTCCCAGCCCTCCCGGGGCGTAAGGGGTAAAGCCTCCCGGGGTATGCCCAGCCGGAGAAAATAGGACGGTATCTGCAACGGCATAATGCCGATGCCGGCAAATAATTCAACCTCCTTTAGCAGGCGCGCCGGTTTATCGTCCGCAAGCACCCTTCCTTTGTCCAGAATAATAATCCGGTCGGCGGACAATGCTTCCTCCGTTTCATGCTCAATTACCAGCAACGTCAGCTTTTTATCCCTGTGCAACTCCTTCGCCAACTGAAATATGCCCGCCTTGCCCAGGGGATCAAGATCTGTCGTTGGTTCGTCCATGCAAATTACCTTCGGACGGATCGCCAGCACCGATCCGATGGCCAGCCGCTGTTTCTGCCCCCCGGACAAAGTCGCCGGCTGACGGTCCTCCAAGCCGTCTAAATTAACTAATTGTACGACTTCCGCAATGATTTTTTCCATTTCGCCGCGGGGCACCTTAAAATTCTCCGGGCCAAAGATAATTTCCAAGCGTGTATTCGTCGAAAACAACTGCGCTTCAAAATCCTGAAAAACCAAACCAATAACCCTGGCCATCGCGCTAACCTTTTGTTTGGCCGGGTTTAAGCCGAAAATTTCCACTTTGCCTTCATATTGACCCCTGATAAAATTAGGTATCAGGCCATTGAGGCAATGGGCCAGCGTTGATTTGCCCGCCCCGCTGGGCCCCATCACCATGACAAACTCGCCCTGCGCAATTTGCAAATTAATCTTCTGCAGGGCTTGCCCCTGCGTCTGCGTTTTGTAACGAAAAGCCAGATTGTTAATCACAACCGCCGGTTTATGTTCGTCATAACCATCCGTGTTCAGCCGCATTAATTGTGTCGACTCCTCCGCAAAAAAATCCTTCAAGAGAAAATGTTCAATATTGTAAAATTTCCCCCGGAAAAATAAAAATCCTGCCAAATCTCCAAAAACTTGGCAGAACTCAACCAAATATGCCGGGTTTTGCTGGCAAGACCATTACATAAATGGTAAAATTTATTAAAGTGAGACTACTAAACATAAAGGATCTAAAAGTGATGCAAAAAATCCTCCTGTTTTTCCTCTTGCTGTTCTTAATGACCGTGTCGCTCAGCGGGCCCGGCTTAACCACCGCCGGTCTCCCGCCGGTTCTGTCTGCTGCCGGGCCGGTCACCAAACTCCCGCAAACAAACCTCGGGGCCATCAACGCCCCCCTGGCGGTCCTTTGGGCGCAACCCAAAAAGAAATATGCAAAAATCAGTCTGCAGGCCGCCGATCCCGCGGGCTGGACGGCGGCCCTGACGCTGGAAACCAGGCAATGGCTGGTGGATAAAGCGGATACCATGGCCTTGTTCGGTGAACGGGTAGTGATCCTGGATCGCAGGGGAAACTGGCTGAAAGTAGCGGCGGTAGCCCAGCGCACGAAACTCCATCCCGCAGGGTACCCGGGCTGGGTCCTGGCCAAACAAGTGGCCCGTGATCCCGTCTTTCTCGCCGCCCAGGCTTCCCAGCCCCAGGTAATTATCATCGTGCCCCGCACAGTTTT
Source organism: Firmicutes bacterium UBA5324 (assembly GCA_002411145.1). Taxonomy (GTDB): domain Bacteria; phylum Bacillota; class Negativicutes; order UBA11029; family UBA11029; genus UBA11029. The sequence goes on from DHRA01000063.1 coordinate 31,869, forward strand.
ATTCCGGGACAGGCAGCTTACCCTGCCGCTCACAGAACTAAGCTGGCAGGTTAAGCTCCCGTTGATCAGCGAAACCCCGGAAATTGCCGAAGTCCGTTTGCCCGACGGCACCAGTGGTTACCTGCCAAAGGCGGTAACCAGAAGCGATAGCGCGTTAAGCTATCACGGCGCTGATGCTGTCGCCCAAGCCAGACAATTTACCGGACAAGGCTATTTATGGGCCGGAACTTCCGCCTACGGCTTTGACTGCTCCGGTCTCACCTTCCGCGTCTATCAGTCACAGGGAATTTCCCTCCCCCGGGACGCCAACGAGCAAGCCCTGGAAGGCCTCCCCGTTGCCAAAGCTGATCTGCTTCCCGGAGATCTGGTGTTCTTCGCCGCGGACAACGGTCGCGGTGAGATCCACCATGTTGGTATTTATAGCGGGCACGGCATGATGCTCCATGCGCCGAACAACCGGTCGCCCCTGAGAGAAGAGCCCCTGGAAACCGGCAAATATGCCCGGGAATATTGGGGCGCCAGACGCTATTCCCCTTCCCCGGTGTCTAGTAGTCTTTAACTACCCCGTACAGCACGATCCCTTTGGCAATACGCCCCGGGTTTAACTAAATAAACATAAATTGGCCGACGCTGTATGGGCGTCGGCCAATTTAAGAGGTTTTTCGTATATATAAACTAACCAGGACGGTTAGATAATAATCTCCCCGGTAACCGGCCCGTACGTTAAACCAAACCGGGTGAAATCATAAGACATGATACTCCCGCTCGATACGTCCCGGCTGTTCTTTCTCCTGCGGCCGGTGTTCGCTGTTCCTTATGGAGAAAAGCTTTACGTAAACAATATCCCCCTGGAGATTTTTCCGGATTTTGATGCGATCCCCCACTTTTATGTTCGCCGCCTTGAGGGGCGCGCCGGTCAGGTCCACGGTTTGCGTCCCCAGGAAATTGGCCACCGTGACACTATGGTCACCGACACTTGTGACCACGCCTTTTATCTGAAACAGGGCGCAGGCCCCGGCAGAAACCGCCCCGAGGATTACGACCGCCAGGATCGCCGCCCCAATCCGCTTGCGGTTTCTCCCTAATCTGACTTTTCCTTCTGGCAAGCGCTCCTTAACCACTTTTTCTTCCTCCCTTGCTCACCGTCCCTGGATCCATACTAACATCGCAACATTAGACAATCCTTAGAAGCAAACGCGGAGGAAGGAAATGCTGTAACAAATTATGTTAAGCTTCATATCTTATACTACAAGGAGCTTTCTCCTGAGTATATCCCCGGGAGGTATAAATATGGGCGATTTTTGCTTCTGTACCGATTTTATTGAATTTATCCTCATCGCCATCATTATTTTAGCCTTTATTGGCTTGATCATCGTCTAACCCGCCCTAAACGGATCCCCCCCCAAAGAGTTCCCTATCCCTTGATGGCTTTACTCTTAAAGCCAGGTACCCAAAACAAGCTTTCCCGGGTATGGCTCAGGGCCTTCAGAGCAGCGCGTGCATCCCTCCGGCCTGCCCGGGAAAAACGCATTGCCGGGAGTTATTATTGATCACTTTGTCTTTAGGGAATGGGCCAAATTGTTCAATTTTGCCACCCGCTGCGCGGTGGTGGGGTGCGTGCTGAAAAGACTGATCAACCAGTCTCCGCCCTTCAACGGATTAATAATGAACATGTGGGCGGTGGCCGGTGTGGCGGTGGGCATTGCCCCATGGCGTCCATAATATTCGATTTTTTCCAAAGCCCGGGCCAGGGCTGCGGGCTTGCCGGTGAGACGGCCGCCGCTCTCGTCCGCCATGAACTCCCGGGAACGCGAAATTCCCAGTTGGATCAAAGTCGCGGCCAACGGAGCCACCACCACCAAAAGGACAAACTCCAACAAGGCGGGTATTCCTCCGCCTTCTTCTTCGTCGTTACGGCCCAAACCACCAAAGATCGCCGCCCATTGCGCCATATTGGCAATCATGGTTATCATGCCCGCAATCGTGGCCACAACCGTGCTGATCAGCGTATCACGGTTTTTCACGTGCGCCAATTCATGTGCCATAACGCCCTCCAGCTCTTCAGAGGTAAGGGCCTGCATGATCCCGGTCGTGGCGGCGACGGCCGCATGCTCCGGATCCCGTCCCGTTGCAAAGGCGTTCGGCACGTCCGTATGCATCACATATACCTTGGGCATGGGCATATTCGCCTTCCGCGCTAAATTCACTACGATGCGATACAGTTCAGGCGCCTCCTGCGCCGTCACCTCCCGGGCCCCGTACATGCGCAGCACGATTTTATCGCTAAACCAGTAGCTGCCGAAGTTCATGGCCACAGAAAGGAGAAACATGAGCAGCATGCCCGTTTTGCCGCCGAATAAATTGCCGATCGCAAGCAATAAACCGGTCAAAGCAGCCATGAGAACGACCGTTTTTAATTGATTCATCAATTATTCACTCCATATCGGATTAATTTTTTCACTCTTTCACCCTTGGTCAGGCGTTAAACCCCGTAATTGCAATTCATCCCCCTTTCGTGGACAAGCAGCGAAAAATAAATTTTAAGCAACATTATACAAAACAATCCTTAGATAACCATTAAAGAAAGATTAAAATCTGATTAAAAATGAATTTGCCCGCCCCGCAAGCCGCAAACTGCGCTTCCTTATCCCGAACATTAAATTTAGATTAGAAACAAAGGCGCCCGCTTTAATTTTCCCCTAAAAAGTGGTTATATATAGATAAGTAATCTAGCTAGCTAAGGGAGGCCGCCTGTGGAGTTTTTGAACAAGAAAATTTTAATCGTGGAAGACGAACAAAAAATCGCCCGCTTTCTTCAAATGGAACTGGAACACGAAAGGTATCAAACGACCATCGAGACAAACGGCCGCCGCGCCCTGGAGCGCATTGCCCGGGAATCCTTTGATTTGATCTTGCTCGATGTTATGCTGCCGGAGCTGGATGGGTATGCAATCTGCAGCAAGGTGCGGGAAACTTCCCAAATCCCCATCATTATGGTTACCGCCAAAGAAAGCGTCGCCGACCGGGTACATGGCCTCGATATCGGCGCAGACGATTATATCACCAAGCCCTTCGCCGTGCAGGAATTGCTGGCCCGCATCCGGGTGATCTTCCGCAAGCAGGCCGCACTCTCCCAACCGCCTTGTCCCAGAGAATTGCGCATCAAAAACCTGGTGCTTTATCCGGAACGCTTTGAAGCCTGGGTCGGGGAAAAGCCTGTTGAACTGACTAAGAAGGAATATGAGCTTCTCTCCTATTTGGTGTTAAACAAACATATCGTGCTAAGCCGCGAACGCATCCTCCACGAAATATGGGGCTATGATTACATCGGAGATACCAATATTGTCGATGTCTTTATTCATTACCTCCGGGACAAACTCGATGATTCCCTGGGGGAAAATTTTATCCATACGGTCAGGGGAGTCGGCTATGTGGTCAAAGATTAAATTACACACGACCATCTCCACTAAATTAACCCTTCTTTATACCCTCATCCTTTTCTGCATTCTCCTCTTCACCGGGCTCCTGACCCATGTGGGCATACGCTATTACCTCTTCCTCGACGCCAAAAAAGATCTGGATATCAGCATTAGCCTTGTCAGACAGTCCCTGGCGGCGGGCACCTCCTTAACGCCCGCCATGCTGGAGGGAAACCTGCTCATGCCGGGAGTGATCCTGAAGGTGTATGACGAACAGGACGGCCTGCTTTGGGACAGTGCCCCCTACGACCCGCTGAATCAGGAACTGCCGGCAGCGGAAAAACAGGACGGCCGCTCCCCCCTCCTGTCTTTCTTCCACTGGCTGAACACCGACGAACATTATACCAGCGAGCATGTTTTCTGGACGGATAACCGCGTGTATCGTTTGGAGTTTATCCGCAAAACGCTGGTTGAGGCGCACTTTCTGAGCGTCCTGACCAGAAATCTGGTGGCGGCCAATATCCTTGGCCTGGGTGTAGCCGTCGTCTCCGGCGTATTTATCAGCCGCAAAATTCTGCGGCCCATTCGCCAGATCATTGATACCACGAAAAATATTAAGATTAATAATTTGGGAGAACGTCTTGACGAGAACAACTGTGAGGACGAGTTGCAGGAACTGGCCCGGACCATCAATCGCATGCTGCACCGCATTCAGACCGGGGTTGAACAGCAACAGCGGTTTGTCGCCGACGCCTCCCATGAATTGCGCACCCCCATAACCGTGATCAGCGGCTATGCAAACATGCTTGACCGCTGGGGGAAAAATGATTTATCGGTGCTGGATGAAGGGATCGCCGCCATAAAATCGGAAGCCTCCCAAATGCAGCACTTGATTGAAAAATTGCTTTTCCTGGCACGGCTTGACCAGGACATGCACGTGCTGAAAAAGACGCCGGTGGAAATGAAAAACCTGATTGATGAGGTGGTCCAGGAAACCCGCCTGATCGCCCCGGAGCACCAGATTCTTCTTTGCCGGAACGACCCCGTTGTCATTTCCGCGGATCCCGTTTCCCTTAAACAGCTTCTGCGGATTTTTATTGAAAACAGCATTAAATACACGCCCGCCGGCGGAACAATCAGCATCACTTCCCGCGCAGCCTGCGCCCACCTGGAAATCAGCGTAGCGGACACGGGCATCGGCATCCCCGCGGAAGGCCAGCCCAAAGTTTTCGACCGGTTTTACAGGGTGGACAAATCCCGTTCCAAAACCACCGGCGGTGCCGGGCTGGGCTTATCCATCGCCCGTTGGATCGCCGAACAACATGCCGGCGCCATCCATTTAACCAGTGAACCGGGAAAAGGCACGACCCTTACCCTCGCCCTCCCCCTCACTCCCCCGCCTGAAGCGAACGAAACCGGTTAGCTGCGGGCGAAAAGGCCTGCTTATAAGACAGAAAACACACCTGATTTCCGATTTCCTCAGGTGTGTTTTCTGTTCCCGTCCCGCATACACTCCCGCTGCCGTTAGGCATTGGTCTTAAACAGATTTTTCCCATATTCTTTTAATCTTTTATTAAAAAGAGTCGTGTATCTGAAACGGTTATCTGTTTTTTCCGCATACATAAGGCTATCCGCTTCCACGATAATTTTATCTAACACGTCGCTGATACAAGGATGCCCGACCGACCAGCCGAGGGAGATGCTGATTGGCATGTTTAACTTCACCAGATTGTGCTCGAATATCTTATCTTTTATTCTCCGGCATGCTTTTTGGACAGACAGGGCATCGCTCATCGGCAATAATACCGCGAATTCATCACCGCCAATACGGGCAATTATGTCCCCCTCCCGAAAGCAGTTTTTTATTATTTGGCCCACCGTCATCAATAAAGTATCACCCGCAGCATGACCGCAATTGTCATTAACCAGTTTAAGGCCGTCCACATCAATGGAGATGAACCCCACCGGCTCATAGCCGCCGGACGATACCCGCACAATTTCCTGTTCCATATAATTACGGTTATACAACCCGGTCAATACATCATAATAACTCAGATGGCGCAGCTGATCTTCAATTATTTTAAGCTCCGTAACATCGTCAAATAAAATTATTGTGCCTTCAAACTTTTCACTTACATCCAGCATGCGATGAAATTTAATAATGAATTTTTTCTTTTGCCGGTTCGCCGCGGCAAACTCCTTTTCGATTAACAATTCCCGCTTATCCCCCTGGCAGAAATCCATCAATTCATGAACTAGCCAAGGCAGGAAATCAGTTACTTTTCGTTGGGTTGGCAACGTCGCATAGTATATAGAGCCGGGAGACTGCAGTTCTCCCTGAAAGAGCCGCTGCGCGGCATAATTCATATTAATGCAGCGGTTTTCCGCATCCAGCAGCACGGCGGGCGTAGACAGGCTCTCAAATATCGTCAGGTATTTGTTTTTTTCGTTAACCAGCCGGCGATTGGCAACTTGCAATTCCGCAATTATCGCCTCTTTTGTTTGGGCCGTCCATTCCGCGCAAAAAGAAATCTCGTTATGATCAAAAAACCGGTTTGCCCAGAGCATATACAACTCCCACTGTTCCTGATCCTGAATTGATTCCCTTATCAAGTCCAGATAGGTCTGACGATAATACTTCATCAATCCCAGAAACATTTCCAGGCTGACTCCTCTTTGCCGGTGTTTTTGCGCTTCAATCACACCAAAAGAAGCCATTGGATTATGCGCAAAGTCCTGGTCAACATCAATTTCCGGCACCTGCGCATCCAAGGAAATGGCCTTAAGCAGCGCTGAAGACAACCCCGCAATCGAGGCTATCCACGCTTCTTCCAGCGTCGAGGTATACTTTACATAATTATGAAGCTTAGCGTAAGACAACACTCTTTTCACCAAAAACGCCTGGTTATTTTTGATTAAATCGCATAGCTTTTGCATAATCAATATACCCCCATGCGCATTATTTTTGCTGCGTGTTCGCCTGGCAGTAAAACCTTTCAGAACGGGCAAAAACCAGTCCGGCCCTTACCGGTTGCGATTCCGCTTACTGCTTTTGCTCGATTTCCGTCACGCATTCGTTTTTGATCTTGCCCACCAGGAATTGCAGGGCATCGATAACGTGCGGCCTGATATCGCCGCCGATCAGCACATACATGATATCATCGCCCAGGCTAAGCCGGCCTTCGTTCAGCCAAACCCTGACATGGAAGACGCCCTCCAGTGTATAGGTTTCCGCAATCGCCGCCTCAACCTTGGCGGCATCATACGTAAATTCCATACCCGTTACCAGGGAGCCGTCATCAACCCCCTGGCGGACCTGGGCTTTAGGGGTCTGGCGAACAACACCGTTATGCACCAAAAACATGCCTTCATTTAAAGCCGCCGGCTGCGCTTTTGCTTCTTTAAGCCAGGCATCCATGGAGGGCGGCACTTTTTTTATTTTCCCGTTTGTCATAAGCTGACACACTCCTCATCCCTTAATATCAATCCCTGCTTCTATTATACATTATTTTCTGCCATAAAAAATGGCCCTGCGGGCCAAAAAGGGAACCAACCGCAGAGGCGCGTCCTCCGCGGCTCTGCGGTTGTTATTACTCCTGCTTAAACCAGTGCAGCCTTTGCCAGCCAGGTCACTTAACCTTTTTGGCGGCCGCCCGGGAATAGACCGCCGCCACCAGGATCGTCAGCAAGCCCAGTCCCCGGAAGATCAATTCCGCACTCTGCAGCGACAAATCCGGCAGGAACATCCCTTCCCTGACCATCGCGCCGACAAGAATGCGCATTGCCGCAACGTCGCCCTGGGTGATGAGCAATCCTGCGCCTAATACAGCCAACACAGCAAAACTGCCCCTTAGCAACGGTCGCCCCGCATTTTTCCTTAACCCGTAAACAGGACCGAGCAAACAGCCTAATAAAATGAGCATTCCCGTATTGACCCGCAGCTCCAGCCAGGTCCATTGCGCGCAAAGCAACGCCAGTACCAACCCTGTATGGAAACCCACCAGGACATGATAAAGCACGCGCAGAATATTCTCACGCCGGTACAACCATATCCCCATCCTGTTTATTGCACTTTAAAGGTGACAATGACCGGTGTCCCATCCTGGGGCAGAACATCCTTATTCCCGTAGAACCGGGCTTTGCCGCTGTCAAAATCCTTGGTGGGATGGGCAGCATTACTTGTAATACCGACAGGACAACTGTCCAGACACAAAATACACCCGGTATTCTTATCCTTCGCATTTTGCTGATTGCCGCCAAACCGGATGTCAAAGGGCCGGTTTGTTGAATCAGTAACTATCTCCCCAAAGGGCAGCTCTTTATTTGCCCCGGCCCACGTTACGGTCACGTTTAGCTTATCACCTTCCACGGGAACACCGGTGGAAGTTAGCTGTAAATTGTTACCCGGCTTGGCATTGATTTCGATCAACGCATTGTAAAAGTCATTTTGATTTGCGTACGCCTTAAGAATTGACTTGTTGCCATTGGAGCCGTCCTTAAAAACAATGCCGTGACGGGTCGGTTCCACAAAATATTTTCCATTCACTTCGGTGTAAACCTTCACGGTTTTGGCTTCCTTGTCGACCACCAGGGGATTCGCCTTGCTTACCTCCGTATTTTTCCCTGCCGCCGGAGTGCCGGGGTCCTGATTTGCTTTCCCCTGATCCGCCCCGCCTCCACAGCCTGCCAGAACAAGAATCAACGTCATCAGCAAGGTGATACATACCATGGTTTTTCCCGCGCTTCGAAAATTAAAGGCCTTAATCATTTTCCAAACTCCCTTCGCTTCATTAAGTAATAAAATATTCCCCGTTTCCCTTCCCTGCTTCGCACCGTCCTCCCTCCGCCGATTTTTACTCCACGTCATATAGAAACAATCAATATAACATATTAAATTATACTATACTCATGTTTGGCTGTCGAACAACTTTGTCTTATTTTAGCTTATTTATCTTCCTTATTTGACTCGTCCCCTTAACCTGTGGTATACTACATTCAATTGAAAAACGCATCCTAAAGGGGAGTAGCTTGCAAGATTGAGTCAACATCCTGGCTGCAAGGCCTGGCTTGATCGTTGGTTTGCGCCAATTAGCGAGACCTTTAGTGTAGCCCGCTATGCTAAAGGTTTCCTTTAATTTTTTACTTCCCGTTGACTATCAGCCTTCGGTATGGCAAATCCTATTCCGAAGGTTTTTTTATGTTTCTTTTTTACCCCCCCAAAAATAAAAGGAGGCACTAACCTATGGATTTTATTTCAGCCGAGTTTCTTTGGGCACTGCTGTCCATCGTTTTCATTGATTTGGTATTAGCCGGCGATAATGCCATTGTCATTGGTATGGCCGCACGCAATCTACCTGCGGAACAACGCCAAAAGGCCATCTTCTGGGGAACCGCGGGCGCCATTGTTATTCGTTTAATCTCCGCGCTGGCCGTGGTATGGCTGTTGAAGGTGCCCGCCCTTATGCTGGCCGGCGGAATACTGTTGATCTGGATCGCCTTTAAACTGCTGGTCGAAAAAAAGGACCACGATATTTCCGCACCCGGCGACATCACTAGCGCCGTACGGACCATCGTGGTCGCAGACGGGGTCATGGGGATCGATAACGTCATCGGCGTGGCCGGCTTAGCCCATGGCAATATGCTCTTGATAGTTTTGGGTATTTTAGTAACCGTGCCGATCGTTATCTGGGGCAGTACCGCCTTTATCAAGCTGATCGAACGTTATCCCGTTATTGTCTATCTGGGCGGCGGCATATTAGCCTGGACAGCGGGAGGCATGATTGCCGACGATCCCATCCTGACCGGTTATTTATCCCCCATCCCCCATATAAGCTCTGTGCTGGGCGCAATTACCGTCGCAGGTGTGCTCGGCGCCGCCTGGATGCATAACCGGAACAAAAGCCGGGCCTGATTAAGGAGGTAACATGGAACAATTACTCCATTTCTTTGAAAACTATGGTTTGGGGGGGCTTTTCCTGCTGGCCTTTATGGAATCTTTCATTTCCCCCATCCTGCCTGACTTAATGCTCATCCCCATGGTCCTGGCCACACCGGATGAAGCCATCTATTATTCCCTCATTGCAACCCTGGCCTCCGTCCTGGGCGGATTTGTCGGCTATGGCATCGGCAATAAACTGGGCCAGCCTGCCATAAACAAATTTGTTCCCCTCCGTTATGCGGAAAAAATCAGGCAGTGGTTCAGTACATATGGCGGCTGGGCGATATTTTTCGCCGCCCTGGCGCCTATCCCCTTTAAGTTTGTCACCATTGCCGCGGGGGCGTTTCGGACAAACCTGCTTGTATTTTTTCTGGCCTCTGTTTTTGGGCGGGGGAAAAGATTTCTCCTGATAGGCATTTTAGTGCATTATTTCGGGCCCGAATCCCTCGATGTTTTAAATCTCATACCTGACTACTGGATTCTGGCCGGTTTAATATTCTTAATCATCGCCGGCCTGTTCATATATTACCGGAAACACCGCCGTCAAGCGCAAAATTAAGCGCGGCTGACGGAATTTACATATTTCATGGTTCCCGGGATCATAATAAGGGGGAAAATTCCTTTCCCCGGGAGGCGGCCATGCTACAACCCGTATCAGATATGTCGACGGAGGTTGAAATCCAAAAACTGCTTACGTCCGCGCACCTTGCGGAATGGCTGCGGCAGGATTTGTTCCAGCTCAAATGGTGGCTCCTCCTCGCTCTGACTGTCGTTGCCGTCGTCATATGGTGGAAACTGCTTGATAAAAGGCGCCTGCCCGAAGTTTTATTGTATGCGCTGCTCACCATGACCGTGATGATGGGCGTGGACGAGTATGGCGAAGAATTGGTCCTCTGGGATTATCCCATTGATCTGGTGCCGATATTTCCCGTGATAACGGCCGCCAATTTATTGATTTTACCCCTTGCCTATTCGCTGGTTTATCAAAAGTTCACCCCCGGGAAAAGTTTTCTGCCGGTTAGCGTACTGGTTGCCGCTTTGATATCTTTTGTCTTTGAACCGGCCCTGGCTTGGAGCGGGTATTACCAACTGCTGACATGGAAATATTACTATGCTTTTCCGCTTTATATCGCCATCGCATTGTCGGTCCGCTGGACAGTAGGCAAAATCTTCGGCGTTGCCGCAAAGGCCCAGAAGCAGCCCGGCCAGGGAGGCGGCACATAATGATGGACGCGGGTATGTCTACAGCGCTTGAACTTCAGAAACTGCTTACCGACCTGCGGATTGAGCAGTGGCTGCAGGAAGACGTATTCCATTTTAGATGGTGGTTTCTGCTTGGCCTGTTTTTCCTTTCCGCTTCCGTTTGGTGCAAAGTGGTTGATAAGTCGCGCTTGCCCAAAATGGTGCTCTTTCTGGTCTTAACCACGGTAATAACCCTGATTCTCGACGAATTTGGCGAAGAATTGACGCTCTGGGATTACCCGACCGATATATTGCCGGTATTTCCGCCCCTGACCGCGGTCGATCTGGCCAGTTTGCCCATCATCTATTCGCTTATTTATCAGTATTTCGGAACATGGAAAAGTTTCTCCCTGGCTGCCATCATCATGGCGGCGGTATTCAGTTTTATTCTGGAACCGGTCCTGGTTTGGAGCGGCTTCTATCAGTTACTCAAATGGAAGTACTATTACGGCTTCCCGATTTATTTCGCCCTGGCCCTGTTCATCCGGTGGCTGGTGGTGATGATTTATGCCGCCGCTGAAAAAGCGGAGGAGGGAAACTAACGGATAACAAAACAGAGAGGGATATTTCCTTTTTG